>NZ_JBNCKS010000047.1:0-56325 GCF_049841635.1 Micromonospora sp. DT44
CCAGACCACCACCAGTATCAACATCATCAGCCCGGACCCTTGACGACCACACCCACCGCCTAACTGAACGGCGTTGGATCTAGACCACCGCGCCGGGGCATCTGCTCCACGACGTCGCCGCCCGCCTCGGGTCGACCCCGGGGCGGGCGGCGAGATTCGACGATCAGTCGTCGTCGCCGTCGTCGTCCGCGTCGTCGTTCTGGTCATCGGCGTCGTCATCGGCGTCGACCGGTTCCTGCTCGGCCTTGACCACCGAGCCGTTCTCACGGTCGACGTCCACCTCGTGCTCGGTGTCGCCGACGACGACCTCGACGCTCCAGACCGGGCGGCCGTGCTCCTGCTCGGCCTCGATCTCGACGATCTGACCGCCGCCAGCCTTGGCGAGCGCGATCTCCCCGGCTCGCTTCTCGTCGACAGCGGCGCCGGCCGGCGCCCCGCCCGAAGCCGGGGCTTCACTGGACGACGG
Source organism: Micromonospora sp. DT44 (assembly GCF_049841635.1). Lineage (NCBI taxonomy): Bacteria > Bacillati > Actinomycetota > Actinomycetes > Micromonosporales > Micromonosporaceae > Micromonospora > Micromonospora sp. DT44. The sequence continues at coordinate 467 of NZ_JBNCKS010000047.1, forward strand.
GGCACCGCTCGTCGGCGTACCCGACGGTGTGCCGGTCGACGACGGATCGCTGGTCGCCGGCGCTGCGGTGGTGCTGTCGGCCGTCGGCGCGACGGTCGCGGCGGCGAGCGTCGTGTCGGTGCGCGAGTCCTTCGCGGCGGTGACGCCGAACGCGGCCCCGGCCACCGCCAGCACCGCCGCCCCGCCGGCCGACGCCAGGAGCAGATTGGTCCGCTTCATTGTGGTGTCCACCTTTCCTCGGTTGTCGACTACGAGGATCGGCGGAACCGGGATAGCAGCGCGCTGTCCCAACGCTAAGGCCGGGTTAAGCCGGCGGTCAGAGCGCCAACCGCATGAAGACGTCGGCCCGGGCGTACGGCGCCAGCGGGATCTGTTCCGCATCGACGTGCTGGAAGCCGGCCGTTTCGTAGAGGTGTACGGCGTTCGGGAGCTTGGTGCTGCTGCCGAGGAACAGGGTGGCCGCGCCGAGCTCGCGGGCACGCTCGATCGCGGCCTCGATGAGTTGCCGGCCGAGGCCCCTGCCGCGCAGCGCCGGAGTCACCGCCATCTTCGACAACTCGAAGACGTCCGCCGAGCTGCGTACCAGGGCGACACAACCGACGATCTCCCCGCCGTCGCGCAGGACGAGCACGTCGCCGCCCGGCTCGACGATGGCAGCGAACGGGTCGCCGAGCGTCTTCCGGTCCGACTCCTCGATGGTGAAGCGGTGGGAGATCCACTCTTCGTTCAGCGTCCGGAAGGCCTCGGCCTCCTCGGGGGTCGTCATGGACGTGACCGTCAGCGTGCTCGGATTCATGACCCCGATTCTCCGGCCGCCCTTATTCGAACGTCCAATATCTTGTTCGGACTGATTCGTATCCTCGACGTATGGATCCCGAGTTACGCCACCTGCGGTACTTCGTCGCGGTCGCCGAGGAGCTGCACTTCGGTCGGGCCGCGGTGCGACTGCGGATGGCCCAGCCGCCGCTGTCGCAGCAGATCCGACAGCTCGAGGCGATGATCGGTACGCCGCTGTTCGTCCGCACCTCCCGGTCGGTGGCGCTGACGCCCGCCGGTGAGGCGTATCTCGTTCGATGCCGGCGGGTGCTGGCCGCCGTGTCCGACGACGTGCACGAGGCGAGCCGCATCGGGCGCGGGGAGCAGGGACGCTTCGACATCGGCTTCGTCAGTTCGGCGATCCAGCTCGGGCTGGCCGGGCCGATCCGTCGTTTCCGTGAGCGCCATCCGGCCGTCCGCCTACGTCTGCACGAGGCGTACACGGCGCAGATCGTCGACCGGCTGTTGAGCGGCGAGGTCGATCTCGGCGTGGTTCGGGACGCGGACGACCACGACGACCTGGTCGGCGTCACCTTCGCCACCGAGTCCTTCGTCGCCGTCCTGCCGGCCGACCACCCGCACGCGGGAAGCCGCGCGATCGACGCTGCGGTGCTGCGGGACGACCCGTTCGTCTTCATCCCGCGGGTGGCCGGCGAGCGGGCCTACCAGCGCAATCTCCGGCCGTGCCTGGAAGCCGGCTACACGCCGAGCATCGTCCAGGACGCCGGCAATTGGACCACGGTGGTGCACCTGGTCGCGGCCGGCCTCGGAGTGACGATCGCACCGGCGAGCATCACCGCCGTGTCGCCTCCCCCGGTGGCGGTGCTGCCGTTGACCGGCACCGAGGCCACCACCGAGGTGCGGATCCTGCGTCGCCGGGATGACGACCGGGTCACCTCGACCGGCTTCGGGACCGCAGGCCGATCTCCGGACCTGCTCGCGGGCTAGCCACGCCGGTTGAGTTCCGCCTCCAGCCGCTGGACGAGGGTCTTGCGGTCCTTGCCGGCGTGCTCGTTGCGCAGGGCGGTCCGGAGCTGTCGCGTGTCGAGGCCACGGACGAGTTTGCTGGCCTCGGCCACCGACATCTCCGACATCCGGCCGGCGGTGGTGGCGTCACGTCGTGCCTTCTTGGCCGGGCCGGTGTTCGCGACGTACTGCCGGCCGGTCCGGGACGCTTCCCGCTTCTTGGTGTCGGTCGCGCGCTTCTGGCTCTCGGACATCTCGTCCCAGGCCTTCTTGGGCAGGTAACGGCTCGTCGCGCCGTCCTTGCGGGCCCGGGCGTCGCCCTCTTTCGTCTGCCACTTCTCGTTGCCCCAGCGCTGCAACGCCTTCTGCCGCTCGTCCTTTTCGCCCAGGAATCCGCCGCCGCGCCGCTTGTACTCCTGCGTCACCAGCTGTGACTTGCGCGCCGACCACTGACCGGGCTTCCCGCCCTTGTCGGACGCCTTGATCTCTTCCTTGATCTGCTCTCTGAGCTCGGGTTTCGTATACCGCGCCATGGGTGGCAGCTACCCGGCAGCGCAGCGGCTATGCCTGGCGCTGCGGCGGCGGGCCGAGCCGCAGCAGCACCTGCGCCCCACCTTTCGGGCCCGAGCGCAGCTCCAGCCGGCCGCCACCGGACTGGGCGGCGCGGCGGGCGATGTCCAGACCGAGCCCCGTCGAGCCGGCCGCGCTGGCACCCCGCTGGACGGCGCCCGGCGGCAGCCCGGGGCCCTCGTCGGCGACGGTGAGCAGCACCTCGCCGGCGTCCCGCACGAGGCGGACCGTGAACGGCGTGCCGTCGGGGGTGTGCGCGAAGACATTGCCGAGCAGGGCGTCCACGGCGGCCGTCAGGTCGTCGGCGGCTACCCCGACGGTCAGCGGGCCGGGGGCCAGGTCGAGGTGGACGGCCCGGCCGGTGTCCTCGGCGAGCACCGACCAGAACGCGACACGGTCGGCGACGATCGCCGCGGCGTCGGACGCGATCGCGCCCGGCACCGGAGCGCGACGCCAGCGGGCCTGCTGGATGAACCCGGTGACCGCTCGTTCGAGCCCGTCGGCGGCGGCCGCGATCCGGACCGCGTCGTCCGGGTCGCGCAGTGACTCCGCCTCCAACCGCAGCGCCGTCAGTGGTGTCCGCAGCCGGTGGGACAGGTCCGCGACCTGCTCGCGCTCCTGGAGCAGGAGGACCTGGATCCGGCCGGCCAGGTGGTTGAGCGCCCCGGCGACCTCGCGCAGCTCGGCCGGGCCGGCGGGTACGACCCGGGCGTCCAGCTCGGCGTTCGCCAGTCGGTGCGACACGGCGGACAGGTCGCTGATCGGCCGGACCAGCGTGCGCGCCAGCCGGTCGGCGACCGCCAGCCCGATCAGCACCAGCACCACGCCGAGCAGCGCGAGCACCAGCCAGGCCCGGGTCACCCCGGCGGTCAACTCCTCACGGGGCACCACGATCCGGATGACCCCCGTGCCGTCCGCCCGGCCCTGCACGGCGATGACCACCTCGCGGCCGGCAGCCGACTCGCCGGTGAGGCTCTGCCCGCGTGCGGCCAGGGCCACCGCGGGCGTACGGGGCGCCTGGGCGCCGAGCACCGTGCCGTCGGGCAGGAAGACACTCACCGGTCGGCCGGACTCCGCGGCGAGCTGCTCGACGGTGAGCCGGATGGTGGGCGCGTCGGCCGTGCCGACCACCGGCACGAGGCTCTGCGCGTCGGCGGTGGCCCGCACGGTCGCCCGGTCCTGGGCGACGGTCCGCACGAGCAACGCCAGCGGCACCAGGAACGCGACGAGCGTGAGGACGCTGACCGCGGCGACCAGCAGCGCCAGACGCGCCCTCACGGGCGGACCGCGGGCGCTTCGAGGCGTACGCCGACGCCACGCACGGTGTACAGGTAGCGGGGTTGCTGGGCGGTCTCCCCCAGCTTGCGGCGCAGCCAGGACAGGTGCACGTCGACGGTCTTGTCGGCCCCGCCGTACGGGATCTGCCAGACCTCGGTGAGCAGCTCGCGTTTGGTGACCACCTGACCGGGCCGCCCGGCCAGGTGGTGCAGCAGGTCGAACTCGCGCGGCGTCAGCTCCACCAGCGTGCCGTCCAGGGTCACCTGTCGGGACCGGGGATCGACGCGCAGGCCACCCACCACGAGGGACGGATCCTGCGCGTCGACGCCGGCGGGACCTCGTCGCAGGACCGCGCGGACGCGCGCGTCGAGCTGCGCGGCGGTGAACGGCTTGACCACGTAGTCGTCGGCACCGGCGTCGAGGACCCGGACGATCTCCGACTCGTCGTCGCGGGCGGTGGCCACGATGACCGGCACGGAGCTGACCGCGCGCAACATCCGCAGCAGCTCGCGTCCGTCCAGGTCGGGCAGTCCCAGGTCGAGCACCACCAGGTCGGGCCGGTCGTCGAGGGCGTCGCGCAGGCCCGCCATCGCGGTCGAGGCCGCGGCGACCGCGTGGCCGCGTTCGCGCAGCCCGCGCAGCAGCGGGGTACGGATGGTCAGGTCATCCTCGATGAGCAGCAGGCGGGCCACAGCAGGCAGGCTAGCCGCTGTCACTGCCGGCGCGGCGCACGTTAACCGTGCCTTAGCCTCCGGATATGCCTGGAACAACCATGGATCGGGGATAGTCGGTGGCATGAGCCGTCGTTCGGTCCTCGTCGCCGCCGGGTGGGTGGCCACCGTCGCCGTGGCGACCCTGATCGGGTTGGGCGCGATCCGGCTGGTGGGTGAGAGCATCACCGGCACGCCGGGCGGGGTGCGCAGCGAGGCGGAGATCGAACGGGCGCTCGCCTCGCCCGAGCCGGGGCCGAGTGGCACCGTGGGCGCCGCGCCGGGTGGGCCGTCCACGGCGAGCGCCGCACCGAGCGCCAGCGCCGGGGTCCGCCGGAGTTTCGCCACCGGCGGCGGCACGGCCGTGGCCGAGTGCGGCGCCGACGGGGTACGCCTGGTGTCGTGGGCGCCCGCGCAGGGCTACCGGGTGCACGAGGTGGACCGGGGCCCGGACGACGACGTCGAGGTCACGTTCGAGGGTTCGGCCGGACGACACGAGTTGAAGGTCCGCTGCATCGGCACCGAACCGGTGGCCGTCGCCGACGACTGACCCGGATACGTCCCGGTCGGGCAGGTGCCCGCAGCCGAGGCGAGGGCTCGACCGGGTGGAGGCGATCGGCTGGCCGGTTGACGGTCCGAGCATTGGTGAGCCACCATCGCAGCGTGCTGGCGCAGGGGCGGGACGAGTCGGGTCAGCTGCGCGCGTGGCGGGTGGGTCGCCGACGCCTCGCCTGGCGTCCCCGTATCGCCCGGCCGCGGCTTGAGGGCGCGGACGGCGGCCCGTTCGAGATCGTCGTGGTCGTGATCCTGGCCGTGCTGGGCCTCGGCCATCTGCTCAACTGGCTCGCCGCCCTGTTGGCCACCTCGGTCGTCTGGCCATATCGAGCGCTTTCCGGCCGCTGGCCGGTCGAAGCTTACCCGCTTGATCCGTCCCTGGTCGCGACGGACCGGGGCGGTGACCTGCCACATCGTCGAAGGGTGGCGGGCCGCGTCGCCGCCATGAAGCTGACGCGGCAGTGGGTGCGCGACATCGAAATGGCAGGGGCGCCCGGTCCTGGAGATCGCTAGGATCCCGCCATGATCCGCACCATCGTTCTCGCCTCCCTGCTGCTGGCGGGTTGCTCGCCCGCCGATAAGCCCGAGCCCGTGGCCAGCCCGACCAAAGCCTCGGACCTGCGCGCCGTGTCCGCCTGCCGCTACCTGGCAGATGCCCTGAAAGAGAACGTCCTGCCCCCGTTCAAGGACGCGGGCGCCGCGAATCACGCCGCCTACTCGACCGACCCGGATATCCGGGCGGCGGGTGAGCGGCTGGGACCGGCCGCCAAGGAGGTCGGCGACATCTATTTCCGGAAGGACCCCGCCATCGACACCGGGCCCGCCGACCTCCGCCTGGCTGAGGCGCGGCAGGGCATGCTCGCGGCGTGCACCAAGGTGTTCGGCGAGCCCCCGTGGGAGTTCGCCCAGGAGCCCACTCCCACACCCAGCAGCTGATTGACGGGCGTGGCCGGCACGAAGGCTCGTGCCGGCCACGTCGTGGTGGTGGTGGTTCAGCTCGTGTAGGCCTCCACCTCCCAGAGGGAGTGGCCGTAGCCGGTCCCCCGGGCCGTGCCGTAGATGCGCAGGTAGCGGCCGTTCGCGCCGAGGCCGCTGTGCTCGTCCACGCCACCGTCGGCGCCGGTCACCGTCTTCACGGTGGTCCAGGTGGTGCCGTCGTTGGAGGTCTGGATCTGGTACGCGCTGCTGTACGCCGCCTCCCAGGCCAGCTTGACCCGTCCGATCGCGGTCGGGCTGCCCAGGTCGACACGGATCCACTGCGGGTCGGAGAACGTGCTCGACCAGCGGGTGGCGAGGTTGCCGTCGACGGCCTGCGCGCCGGTCACGTCGGCTCCCTCGGTGCTGGACGTCGTCGTCGGCTTGTTGAGCAGCAGGTTGCCGCCGGTCGGGGTGCCGGTGCCGCCGTACACCTCGAACTCGTAGAGCGAGTAGCCCCACGCCGTGCCGCGACCGGTGCCGAGGAGCCGGACGTACCGGCCGGAGCCGGTGAGCCCGGTCAGGTCGTCCACCCCGCCGTCGCCGCCGGTCACCGTGCGGATCGTGGTGAAGGTGACGCCGTCGGTCGAGGTCTGGATCTGGTACGCGTTGCCGTACGCGGCCTCCCAGGTCAGCTTGACCCGGCTGAGGGCGTACGTCGCGCCCAGGTCCACGTCGATCCACTGTGGGTCGCCGAAGGCACTGCCCCAGCGGGTGCCGGCCACCCCGTCGAACGCGTTGGCCGCGACGAACGCGCCCTCGTAGCTGGATGCCCGAGCCGGCTTGCCCTTGGCCAGGTTGGTGCCCGTCCCGGGATCCGGGTCCGGGTCCGGTCCGGGCCCACCGGGGCTGGTGGAGAGGGTGAACTCGTCGATGTCGAACCACGGGCCGGTGCCCTTGAACACCAGGTACAGCGTCCGGGTGCCGGTCGGCGCGGTCACTCCGCCGGTGACCGTGGCGAAGGTGGCGTACCCGCCGGTCGAGGTGACGGTCGCCGCGCCGACCAACTGCCCGGTGGGTGAGTCGACGCGCAGCTCCAGCGTCCCGCCGCCGCCGGCCGGCGCGCCGACGCGGGCGCTGAACGACTGGATGCCGGTCAGGTTGTACGGACGGAACGAGATCCAGTCGTTGTTGTCGATGTAGCCGACGGCGGCACCGCCGTGCCCGGCCGCCCCGGCGACGATCTGCACACCGGACGAGTCACCGAAGTGCTCGGCCTGGCGTACGCGCGGTTGCAGCACCGCCTGGGTGTGCGTGGTCAGCGCCGGCTGGCCGCCCCCGCCCAGGTCGGTGTACTCGGCGTCGATGATGCCGAAGATGTTCGCCGCGGTGTCGTGCTCGCCGTCGGCCGAGGTCTGGATGACCCCGGTGCAGCCCTGCGCGCTGGCGAGCTGGTGGCCGTGCGAGTCGTGGCCGAGGACGTAGTTCACCTTGACCCGGGCGCAGTTGATGGTGCCGTCCTGGGCGTCGGTGACCGTGACGGAGAACGGGATTGCGTCCCCGAAGTTGAAGGTCTGCCCGTTCAACGGGGTGTTCACGGTGACCACCGGGGCGCTGTTGCCGACGGTGACGACCACGCTCGCCGTGGCGGTCTTGCCGGTGGTGTCCCGCACGGTCAGCGTCGGGCTGCGGGTGCCGTTGGTGGTGTACGTGAAGCTCGGGTTCGCGGCGGTCGAGTCGGTGGTGCCGTTGTTGTCGAAGTCCCAGGCGTAGGTGAACGGGTCACCGTCCGGGTCGAGGGTGCCGGCCGAGGAGAAGGCCACGGTCAGCGGCGCGGTGCCGCTGGTGGGGGTGGCGGTGACCTTCGGCACGGGCGCGCGGCCGCCGCGGGCGTACTCGATGCGGTAGAGCGCCGAGTTGGCGTCGCCGTTGAACCAGCCGGTGCCGTAGTCGAGCACGTAGAGCGCGCCGTCCGGGCCGAACTCCATGTCCATGACCTGGGTGCCGGTCCACGGGAATGGGTTGATCTTCAACGGTTGGCCGGTGGAGTCGAGCTTGACGTTCTTGATCCAGCGGCGGCCGAACTCGCCCGCGAAGAAGGTGCCGTCGTAGTACTGCGGGAACGCCACGGGCGAGGTGTTGTTCGGGTCGTACCGGTAGACCGGGCCGGCCATCGGCGACAGGCCGCCACCGGTGAACTCGGGCGGCGAGCCGGAGCCGCCGTACGGCAGCCAGGCCGGGATCGCCGGCGGAAGCTGGGTGATGCCGGTGTTGTTGGGCGAGTTGTTGACGGGTCCGCCGGCGCAGTTGAACTTCGCCCCGGACGGCCCGGACGGGAACGTGTAGTCGTTGTACGCGTCGTTGCGGGCGGTGCAGTACGGCCAGCCGTAGAAGCCGGGCCGGTCGATGCGGGCGAACTCGACGTTGCCCGCCGGACCGCGGTTCGGGTCGGCGGTGCCCGCGTCGGGTCCATAGTCACCGAGGTAGACGATGCCGGTGGCCTTGTCCACGCTCATCCGGAACGGGTTGCGGAAGCCCATGGCGTAGATCTCCGGGCGCGTCCGGGCCGTGCCGGGCGCGAACATGTTGCCCGCCGGGATGGTGTAGCCGCCCGCCGCGCTCGGCTTGATGCGCAGCATCTTGCCGCGCAGGTCGTTGCTGTTCGCCGAGGTGCGCTGCGCGTCGAAGGCCGGGTTGCGGCCGGACCGCTCGTCGATCGGGGTGAAACCGGCCGAGTCGAACGGGTTGGTGTCGTCCCCGGTGGACAGGTAGAGGTTGCCGGCCGCGTCGAAGTCCATGTCGCCGCCGACGTGGCAGCACATGCCCCGGCTGGTGGGCACGTTGAGGATCAGGGTCTCGCTGGCCAGGTTGATGGTGTTGTCGGCGTTCACGGTGAAGCGGGCCAGTCGGTTGACGCCGTCCCAGACGGCGAACTGGGCCGGGGTGCCCTCGGCCGGCGCGCCACCGCCGGGTGTGCTGAGCGGGGGCGCGTAGTACGCGTACACCCAGCGGTTGGTGGCGAAGTTGGGGTCGGCCTTGATGCCCTGGAGGCCCTCCTCGTCGCCGGTGTAGACGGCCAGGGTGCCGGCGATCTTGGTGTTGCCGGCGGCGTCGGTGTGCCGGATCACGCCGTCGCGGGAGGTGTGCAGCACACCCCGGTCGGGCAGGACGGTCAGGCTCATCGGCTCGCCGGTCTCGGCCGCGCCCTTGGCCAGCGCCACCTGCTGGAATCCCGTGGTGACCGTCGGGCCGCAGTCGGCGGTGACCGCTCCGGCCGCGGTCTGGATCCCGCCGAGCAGGTGCTGCCGGAAGGCCGCGTCGGTGTACGAGGCGTCGGTGTGGCCGAGGCCGGTGTACCAGGCCCGGCCGCCGGAGTAGTTCTGGCACCAGGAGATCGGGTGGTCGTACCCCATGCTGCCGCCGGTGTAGGTGCTCTCGTCGAGGGTGGCCAGCACGTGCACGGTGCCCCGGGGGTTGGCGCGGTAGTTGTACAGCTCGTCGAAGCGGCTCCACCGCTGCGGCAGTCCCCGGGTGGACGGGTGCACCTGGTCGGCGACCGTCACGGTGGCGGTCTGCTCGGCCGGGTGCGAGGCGAAGTACGCGCCGACGAGCCCGCCGTACCAGGGCCAGTCGTACTCGGTGTCGGAGGCGGAGTGCACGCCCACGTACCCGCCGCCGGCCGTGATGTAGCGCTCGAAGGCCGCCTGCTGGGCGGCGTTGAGCACGTCGCCGGTGGTGGACAGCCAGATCACCGCCGCGAACCGGGCCAGGTTGGCGTCGGTGAACTGGCCGGCGTCCTCAGTGGCCTCGACGGTGAAGCCGTTGGCCGCGCCGAGTTGCTGGATCGCCGTGATGCCGGGGGTGATCGAGCCGTGCCGGAATCCGGCGGTCTTGCTGAAGACCAGGACGGTGAACGGGGCGGCGCTGGCTGCGGGTGGGGTGGCGACGACGCCGCCCAGCACGAGGATCGCGCTCAACACAGCGCCGAGCCACGCTCTCAGGGATCTGCGCACGGGTAGGTCCTTTCGCGGGACGACGTGCGCCGATCACGCCGGTGGTGGTGTGCATGCATCGTTACGGGTCGACTACCACCTCGTCAAGGACTTCCGCACTATCCGAGAGAGCGTTATCTCGGCAGGTCAGGGCGACTGTGGTAAGTGAGATCAGATTACGGTTCCCGCGTGGTCCCGCGCGTCGTTCCGGCGCAGGGCCGGCAGCGTCGGCGCGAGCGCCACCGCCATGCACAGGCCGCCGAGCGGCAGCAGATCGAGCGTGACGGCCGGTAGGACGATGCCGACGAGCAGCAGGGCCACGCTCCACCAGGGCAGCCGCCGGTGCGCCGCGAGCATGCCCGCGAGGACGAGCAGACCGAGGAAGAACAACTGCGGTACGACGTCGTAGAACAGCACCTCGACGCCGGGCACGTTCTTGAAATCCCGGCCGAGAGCCGACATCTCCGCCCGGTCGGCGGCCAGCAGTCCCTCGACGATGTCGGCGCCGAACTGCACCATCGTGGCGGCGAGCCCGACCAGCGTGACGGCCACGACCGATGTACGCCACGGGCCGGGGCGCAGCAGGCCGGCCAACGCCAGCACCACCGGTACGAACGCCACCATGCCCGCGAGGCCGACCAGGTGCGCGGCCTGCCAGTCGAACCCGGGGCCGTACGTCCCGTCGGACCTACCCCAGAGGCGGACGAGCCCGTAGCCCACGATGCAGGCCGGCCCGGCGATCACGAAGAATGCGGCGCGTCTCATGCGGGCCATCATCGGGCCGCCCGCACCCGCCAGACCTCCGGGCGCTACCCCCGGTACGGCCCGGGTTTTCGCCTCAGGTGTTCCACCGAGCGACCCTGAGCACCATGATCTCCTATAGTCGGTCGGTGAGCACGGATCAGGTACAGCAGGCGTACGGCGCGGTCGCGGATCTCTACATCGAACTGTTCGGCACCCGTGAGCAGGTGCACCCCGACGACGTCGCTTTCGTCGGGCGGCACCTGACGGGTCGCCCCGGGCCGGTGCTCGATCTGGGTTGCGGTCCCGGCCACCTCACCGACCACCTGCGGTCGCTGGGCGTCGACGCCACGGGCATCGACGTGGTCCCCGAGTTCGTCGCCCATGCCCGTGCGACGTATCCGGGCGGCGACTACCGCCTCGGGTCGTTGGACGACCTCGACGTGGCCGACCACTCGGTCGCCGGCATCCTGGCCTGGTACTCGCTGATCCATCTGCCCCCGGAGCGCCTCGACGGTGTACTGACGACATTCCGACGTGCCCTGACCTCGTCCGGAGCGTTGGTGCTGGGCCTCTTCGCCGGCGACGAGGTCGACGCCTTCGACCACAAGGTCACGACCGCCTACCGCTGGCCCGTCGACGAGATCTCGGAGCGGCTGACGAGGGCCGGCTTCACCGAGGTCGAGCGCCTGGAGCGCCCCGACGGCGGCCCGCACCGGCCGCACTACGCCATCGCGGCGACCGCCACCGGGTAGCCGGGCGACGAGGCACCCCCGCGACGGCCACCACCGGGCGGCCTATCGTCCGACCGGCCGCTCCGGGCAGCGGGTGAAGCGGCTCGACCATCCCTCGTCCGACATTCCGTCGAGGGCCAGCAACTCGAACCCGTTGCCGTCATGGCTGACCAGCAGCGCGTCGTCGAAGGTGTAGCGCTCGGGGGATTCGAGGTCATGCCTGGGCGCTGCCCCGCGTTCCCCCAGGTCGAGGCGCAACCACCGGTCGCCGTCGTCCTGGTCGTCGTCGTCCTCGTCCTCGTACTCGCTGAAGACCCACGTGCCCTGAGCCGAGGTCGGCCGACGGCCGTCGAAGTAGGTACGCCAGATGTACTCGTCGGTCCACGTGACCCGGAGGTCCGCAAGGACGTGGAAGAGGTAGGCGTCCGACATCGCGTCCAGCCGCGCCGACCCGTCCCGGCGCAGGTCGATCTGGTCGCCCGAGGAACCGCACCACACTCCCGTCAGATCGGCGTTCGTGGGCTGCGGCGAAGGGGCCGGGGGCGCACAGCCGACCGCAGCGGCCAAGAGGAACGTCAGCGCGGTCGTCACGACGACGGCTTTGCTCTGCACGCCGGCCACTCTAGGACCTTGGACCGCCGCGGCATCGGCATGCCCCGCCAACGAGGCCTGGTCACGCGCGGCGCGAAGCGGACACCACGAGGATCGCTCAGCCGACGCTAAGACCGCGCTCACGGCCCGTTCCTAGCGTGTGCGGGCATGGCGACACCACCCGTATCCCCGCCGACGACCGGCGCCCGCACCGCCTGGCTGACCTGCGTCGCGCCTCGTCCAGCGGCCCGGCTGCGGCTCGTGTGCCTCCCGTACGCGGGTGCCGGCGGCGGCGCGTACCGGCCGTGGGCCGCCCTGCTTGGCGACGACGTGGAGGTGTGGGCCGCGCAGTTGCCCGGCCGTGAGCGTCGGCTGGCCGACCCGCCCCTGAGCACGATGGACGAACTGGTGCCGCCGCTTGTCGACGCGATCGCCGCGCGGGTGCCGGCGCCGTTCGCGATCTTCGGGCACAGCATGGGTGGCCTCGTCGGGTACGAGGTGGCGGCCCGCCTGGTCGCCCGGGGCGGTCCGGTACCGCAGCGGCTGGTGGTCTCGGCGGCCCGTCCGCCGCGCGACGCCGCGCCGCTCGGCACGGCGCACCGCCTCGACGATGCGGCCCTGACCCGCTGGCTGCACGACCTCGGCGGCATTCCCGACGAGGTGCTCGCCGACCCCGGTCTGCTGGAACTGATCCTGCCGACCGTGCGGGCCGACCTGAGCGTGGTCGCGTCCTACCGCCCGACGACCGTGCCGCCGCTGCCGCTGCCGGTGGACGCGGTGGCGGCCGCCGACGATCCCCTGGTCAGCCCGGACGAGGTGGCCGGCTGGGCGGCCTACACCGCGGCCGGTTTCTCGCTGACCGTCGTCCCCGGAGGCCACCTCTACCTGCACGACACGCCTCCCCCGCTGTCCCGCCTGCTCGACGGCGGGCCGGCCGCCGACCGCGCGTACGTCGAAGGGGCCACCCGATGACCCAGGACCTGCACCCCGACCTCGCCGATCTCACCCCCGAGCAGCGGGAGCTGCTGGCCCTGCGGCTGCGCCAGAGCCGCGCTGGCCAGGGCCAAGCCAGCCAGGGACAGGCCGGCCAGAGCCGCGCCGGCCGCGCCGATCCGACACCCACGCCCGCGACGGCGGCCTTCCCGCTCTCCTTCACCCAGGAGCAGCTCTGGTTCCTCGACCGGCTGGAGCCCGGCACGCCCGTCTACAACGTGCCCTTCGCCGAGCGGATCACCGGTCCGCTCGACGTCGCGGCGCTGCACCGGGCGGTCAACGCGGTGGTGGCCCGGCACGACGCGCTGCGGGTCGTCTTCGCGACCGTCGACGGCGTCGTCACCCAGCGGGTGTCGGACGCGCTGGAGGTGCCGCTGCCGCTGCTCGACCTGACCGGGCTCCCCGCGTCGGAGCGGGAGGCGGCGGCCGAGCGGGAGATCGTGGCGCACGCGGCGGTCCGCTTCGACCTGACCAGCGGGCCCCTGCTCGCGGCCCGGCTGGTCGCCCTCGCGGACCACGAGCACCTGCTGCTGGTGACCGCGCACCACATCGTCTTCGACGCCTGGTCGGCGGGCGTGTTCGTCGAGGAGCTGCTGCGCTGGTACGGCGAGTTCGCCGGGGACGCCCCGGCCGGGTTGCCCGCGCTGCCCACCCGGTTCGTCGCGCACGTCGCCGCCCGCCGCCGGCCGGAGGCCGAGCGGGAGCTGGCGGGTCACCTGGCGCACTGGCGGGAACGACTCGCCTCGGCGCCGGCCCGGTCCACGCTGCCGCCGGACCGGCACCGGCCGCCGGTGCAGACCCACCGGGGCCGGAGCCTGCCGTTCACCGTCGACGCCGAGCTGACCGACGCCCTCGGCGGGTTGGCCCGCCGCGCCGGAGCAACCGTCAACGCGGTGGTCCTCGCCGGGCTGACCGCCCTGCTGCGCCAGGCCACCGGCCAGGACGACCTGCTGCTCGGGATGCCCGCCGCCGGCCGGGCGAGCACCGATCTGGAGCCGCTGATCGGCTGCTTCGCCACCATGCTGGTGCTGCGCGTGGACACCACCGGTGACCCGAGCGTCCGCGACCTCGTCCGCCGGGTGCACCGGACGGTCAGCGAGGCGTACGCCCACCAGGAGGCCCCGTACGCGCGGGTGGTGGAGGAGGTCCGTCCGGTCCGCGACCCCAGCGTGAACCCGCTCTTCCAGGTGTTGGCGACCATGACCGACGGCGGCGTACGGCAGCGGCAGGCGGCCGGTGCGACGTTCCGTGCGGTGCCGGCGGAGAGCGGGCTCACCGACTTCGACCTGTTCGTCAGCCTGACCGTCGAGGGTGACCGGATCGACGGCGCGGTCGACTTCAACGCCGACCTGTACCTCGACGAGACGATCGTCGCGACCGTGGGCCGGTTGCCGGAACTGCTGCGCGCCATGGCGGACGACCCGGACCGCCCGTTGTCGGAGGTGCCCGGCCTGCGTCGGCACCGGATCGCCCTGGCGGCCACCTTCACCGTGGACCCGCTGCGCGACCCGGTGGAGTTCTGGCTGCGCTTCCTGCGCGTACCCGCGTCGGTGGAGCTGGTCGGGTACGGCCAGCTGGTGGCCCACCTGCTGGCCGGGCCGACGGTCGACGCCACGGTGTGCCTGCTGCGGTTCGAGGACTGGCTGCGCCGGCAGGAGAACACCGCCGGGGCCCTCGACGCGGCGATGGACGACCTCGACGCGGCGGTGGCGGCGTACCGGCGACGGACCGACGCGCCGCTGCTGCTGGTGGTCTGTCCCGCCTCGCCGCGCGCCGAAGGCCAGGAGTACGGCCGGCTCGACGACCGGCTGGCGGCGGTGGCGGCGCGTACCCCGGGGGTCCACGCGGTGTGGGCCGCCGACCACGCCGGCGCGTACCCGGTCGCCGAGGTGGACGACGAGCGCGCGGACGAGTTGGGCCACGTGCCGTACACCGGGGAGTACTTCGCGGCGTTGGGCACGATCGTGCTGCGCGAGCTGCGGCGGCTCGCCGGTCAGCCACGCCGTCTCGTGCTCGTCGACAGCGAGCGGCTACCGGTCGACCGGCTCGCCGACGCGCTGCCCGGTCACGAGGTGCGGGCGTACACGGCGGAAGCACTCGCCGCCGCCGACCCGGGCACCACAGTGGTCCTCGACACCGACCCGCAGGCCGTGGCGGCGCTGCGCGGCGCGTACCCGGGCGTGCTGGCGCTGGCCGTGCCCACCGGCGCGGAGGACCTGCGCCGGCAGCTCGCCCACGTCTGGGCGCTGGACCCGCCCGCACCGACCCCGGTCACCCACCCGAGCGGGCTGCTCACGACGATCGGGGCGGAGCGGGCCGCGTACGTCGTCGAGGAGCTGAACAGCGCCGCGGCGGTCGCCGAGCGCAGCCGGCCGGCCCCCGTCCGCGTCGCCAGCGACGAGGAGGTCGTCGCGCCGCGCACCCCCACCGAAGAGCGGCTCGCGGGTCTCTGGGCCGCCGCGCTCGGCGTCGAACAGGTCGGCGTGACGAGCGACTTCTTCGGACTCGGTGGACACTCGCTGCTCGCCACCCGACTGCTCTCGCAGGTGCAGGCCGAGTTCGGCCGGGAGGTGTCGCTCTACACCCTGTTCACCAACCCGACGGTGGCCGGGCTCGCCGCCGTGCTGGACGCCGTTGAGGACGCCGCCGCGCTCGCCCCGCTCACTTCCGCCCCGGCGGGTACGCCGGCGGTGGCGTCCTCGGCGCAGGAACGGCTCTGGGCGCTCGACCAGCTCGGCGACGACGTGGTCCGGCACAACACCACGGCCGCCGTCGAGCTGCGCGGCGACCTCGACAAGACCTCGCTGCGCCGGGCGTTCGACGACGTGCTGGCCCGGCACGAGGTGCTGCGGACCACCTTCCGGGGCCGTGACGGCGAGCCCAAACCCGTCGTGCACCCGCACGTCGAGGTGTGGCTGGAGACGCTGGACCTGACCGGGGTGCCGGCGGCGAAGCACACCCGTACGCTGCGCCGGGCGGCCGCCGAGCTGGCCGCGCACCGGTACGACCTGGCCGCCGGGCCGCTGGTGCGGGCCCGCCTGGTCCGGCTGCCCGACCAGCGCTGGCACCTGCTGCTCGGCATGCACCACATCGTCTGTGACAACACCTCGTGGAGCATCCTGCTCGACGAACTCGCCGCCCGGTACGCCCACCACGCCACCGGCGTCGACCGGCCGCTGCCGCCGCTGCCGGTGCAGTTCACCGACTACGCCCGACACCAGCGCGACTGGCTGGCGTCGGCCGCCGTCGAGCCGCACCTGGCGTACTGGCGCAAGCGGCTGGCCGACGCGCCGCCGCTGCTGGACCTGCCCACCGACCAGCCACGCCCCGACGAGCGCTCGGACGTCGCCGGGTACCAGGCCCAGCGGCTGGGCGCCGGGCTCGGGGCGGCCGTGCGGGAGCTGGCCCGGGCGGAGGGGGTGACCCCGTTCGCCGTCCTGCTGGCCGGCTTCGCCGCCCTGCTGCACACCGAGAGCGGGCAACCGGACCTGGTGCTCGGCACGCCCACCGCCGGCCGGGAACGCGCCGAACTCGCCCCGCTCATCGGGTGCTTCGCCGACCTGTTGCCGTTGCGGATGGACGTGGCGGGACGGCCCACGTTCCGGCAGCTCGTGGCCCGGGCGCACCGCACGGCCCGGGAGGCGTACCGGCACCAGGGGCTGCCGTTCGCGACCATCGTGGAGGCGCTGCGGCTGCCCCGGCAGGCCGCGTACCACCCGCTGTTCCAGTGCGTGCTCAACGTCCTCGACGGGGCTGACGAGCTGCCGGAGTTCGCCGGGCTGACCGCCACGCCGGTCGAGGTGCCGAGCGTCGGTGTCGACTTCGACCTCTTCCTCAGCGTCACCTGGCAGGGCGCCGACCTGCACGCCGACCTGGCGTACCGGGCCGACCTGTTCAACCCGGAGCGGATGGTCCGGCTGTTGACCGGGCTGGCGAAGGTGCTCGACGACGGGGTGCGTCGACCGGACGCGCCGATCGGCGCGGGTCGACGTACGCCCGTCGCCCGGCGGCCGACGCCGCCCGCGCCCCGGCTGGTGGTCGGCGGCACCGTCGAGGTTCCGCGGCTCGCCGAGACCGTCCGCTTCTGGGCCGGGCTGCTCAACCTGCCGCACACCCTCGAACAACTCGCGCCCGGCGCGCTGCTGCGGCTGCTGCGCGACCCCGCCGCCGGACTGGCGACCGGCCGGCGCGACCGCAACGCGCTGGTCCTGCGCTGGGAGGACCGGCTCACACCCGGCCCGCTCGCGGCCGGCATCGTCGGGCTGCGCGACTTTTACGCCGAGCTGCTGGCGGCGCTGGACGTCCACCGAACGCACAGTGCGGCGGCGCTGACGATCGCCATCTGCCCGCCGTCGCCGCCGTACCGGACGTCGCCGTACACCGCCGTCTTCGCGGAGCTGACCACGCGGCTGGCCCAGGCCCGGCCGGACGTCGACGTCGTCTCCGTGGCGGCGTGGGCGCGGCGCTACCGGGTGCCGGAGCTGCCCGGCGACGCCTGGTCGCCGGAGCTGGCGGCGGTCACCGCGACGCTGCTGGCGCGGCGGGCGGTGCGGCATCCCGCGCTGCGCCGGCTGGTCGTGCCGGCCGGGCCGGCGCACCGGCAGGCGGAGCTGGCACGGCTGCTCGCGGCCCAGGCCCACGCCGGGCGCGAGGTGCTTCTCACCACGACGCCGCAGCGCGCGGAGCTGTCCGCGCTGGTCACCGCCGGGATCATCGGGTACGCCCCGACGCCCACCACCGACGCGGCCACCCTGCTCCTGCATCCGGCCACCACACCCGCGCCGCCCGACGTCCCGGCGCTGCCCGTCGACGAGCGGGTCGGGCCGGTGGAGCTGTTGCGGGGTCTCTGGTCGCTCGACGCCGGCGCCACCGTGGACGGCGACGCGCCCGTCGACCGGATCCCCGTCGGCCTGCTGGCCGAGGTGGCCACCGAGTTGAGTGACGCGGCGGCGGTACGCGGCGCGGTCACCGACGGGTACCGGCGCTCGGCCGACCGGGCCGCCGCCGCGCCGCGCACGGACCGGGAACGCCAGCTCGTGGCGATCTGGTCGGAGCTGCTGCGGACCAACCAGCTCGGGATCACCGACGACTTCTTCGCCTCCGGCGGCGACTCGCTGCTCGCGATGCAGCTCGTGGCCCGCTGCGCGGCGGCCGACATCCACATCACCCCCCGACAGCTCGTCCGCCACCCCACGGTGGCCGAGCTGGCCGCCAGCCTCGGGGAGGCCACGGCGACGCCGAACGCCGAGCAGGGCGAGGTGCACGGCGACGCCCCGCTGACCGGCGCGCAGCGCTGGTTCACCGACGTCATCGCCCCCTTTATGGGTCGGCCCGCCCTGTTCAACCACCCCTACTACCTCGAGCTGGCCCGGCCGCTCCCGGCCGACCTGATCCGCGAGGCGGTACGTCGGCTGGTGGCCCAGCACGACGCGCTGCGGCTGCGCCTGACCCGGCGCGCGGACGGGAGCTGGCGTCAGCACCACGGCGACCCGGCCGACGCCGTGCCGTTCGTCAGCCACGACCTGACCGGGCTCGGTGTCGACGAGCGGAAGGCGGCGGTCGAGGCCCACTGCGCCGAGGCGCAGACCGGCCTGGACCTCGAAGCCGGCCCGCTGGCCCGGGTGGCGCACTTCCGGCTCGGCCCGGAACTGCCCGACCGGCTGCTGCTCGTCAACCACCATCTCGTCGTCGACGCGGTCTCCCGGGGTGTCCTGCTGGCCGATCTGGAGACGCTCTGCGACCAACTCGAACGTGGTGTCGAGCCGACGCTGCCGGCCAAGACCACGTCGTACCGGGACTGGGCGCGGCGACTGGCCGGGTACGCGGGTTCGCCGGAGCTACGCGCGCAGGTGCCGTTCTGGCTGGCGCAGGCCGACGAGGGGGTGCTGTCCCGGTTGGCCGACGAGCCGTCCGCCACGCCGTTCCGCCTCGGTGACCTGGGCCTGGCCACCGTGACCCTGGACGAGGCCGCGACCCGGGGACTGCACGCCACCGCCCGTCGACTGCGCGCCAGCGTGCGGGACCTGCTCGTGTGGGCGGTGGTGGACACCGTCGCGGGGCGTACCGGTGGCGCGGTCACCGTCGCCACGACCGGCCACGGCCGGGAACCGCTCTTCGACGACGTCGACGTCAGCCGTACGACCGGCTGGTTCCAGGTGCTCTACCCGCTGCGCCTGGAGCTGCCCACCACCACCGACGCGACCCGATCGGTCCGCTCGGTGATCCGCCAGCTCGGCCGGGTGCCGGACAACGGCATTGGCTACGCGCTGCTGCGTCACCTCTGCCCGGACGACGAGGTGCGCGCCCGGCTGGCCGCCACCGCCGCGCCGATGGTGGCGGTCAACTACATGGGCGGGTACGGCTTCGACGACGTCGCCCCGGCCAACCACCTCCTCGACGTCTGCGCGGCGCCGTTCGGGCCGACCGAGGACCCCGACGGGCACTGGCCCTTCCCCTTCGACGTGACGGGGTCGCTCACCGGCCCCACGCTGCGCGTCGATCTGAGTTATGCCACTCCGGCCTTCCGGCCGGAGACCGCCCAGAACCTGCTCGACGGCATCCGGCGAGGCCTGTTGCGCCTGGCCGGACGCCCCGGGCTACCGCCACGGCAGTAGGAGGAGACCCCCATGGCGTTCCGACGCCCGTCCCGGTTCGCCGGGTTCACCACGATCTGGTTCGGCCAGCTGCTGTCGGCGCTCGGCACCCGGATGACGAACTTCGCCCTGAGCATCTGGGTGTGGGACGCGACCGGCCGGGCCTTCGACCTGACGATGCTGATGGCGTTCGCGTTCGGCGCGACAGTCATCTTCAGCCCGATCGCCGGCGCGCTCGTCGACCGGTGGGGACGACGACTGACCATCGTGCTCAGTGACGTCGGCTCGGCGCTCACCACCGCCGTCGTGCTGCTGTTGTTCCTCAGCGGCTCGGTCGAGGTGTGGCACCTCTACCTGGTCAACCTGGTGACCGGCGCGTTCCTCGCGTTCCAGCTCCCGGCGTACCAGGCGACCATCACGGTGATGATGGAGAAGGGCCAGTACCCGAGGGCCAACGCGATGATGTTCGCGGTCCGGACCATTCCGGTGATCTTCGCTCCCGGCTTCGCCGCCGCCCTGCTGGGTTTCATGGACATCAAGGTCATCCTGCTGGTCGACGCGCTCTCCTATGTGGTGGCGATCGGGGCGGTGCTGCTGGTGCAGCTCCCACCCCGGCCCCGCTCGACCCAGCCGGACGAGGGCGGCTTCTGGTACGACACGTTCTACGGCTTCCGCTACATCCTGGCCAGCCGGGCGTTCACCGGGCTGGAGGCGATCATGTTCGCCATCAACGTGCTCGCCGCCGTCGGCTTCGCCCTGCTGGTGCCGCAGATCCTGGCCCGCACCGACAGCAGCACCAACGCGGTCGGTCTGGTCCAGACCATCGGCGCGGTGGGCGGCGTGGCCGGCGCGCTCCTGCTCGGGCTGCTGCCCAACACCCGCCACAAGATCCGCCGGATGCTCGTCGCCATCCTGGTCTTCAGCGTCCTCGGCCGGATCGTCTACGGCGTCGGGGACAGCATCATCGTCTGGTCCGTCGCCCTGCTCTTCCTGCACCTGTCCATCCCCTTCATCGACGGGTACGCCCAGTCGGTGTGGCAGGAGAAGGTCGAGCCGTCCCACCAGGGCCGGGTCTTCGCCGCCCGGCAGTTCATCGAGGACCTGGCGTACCCCGGCGGCACCGCCCTGGCCGGTATCGCCGCGGACCGCTGGTTCGAGCCGATGATGCGCGAGGGCGGCCCGGGCGTGCCGTACTTCGGGTGGCTGGTCGGCAGCGGACCGGGCGCCGGGATGGGCCTGATCTTCGTGATCGTCGGTTTGTTCGGCATCGGCGTGGCGGCCGCCGGGTTCGCCTCACCGAGCATCCGCCGGATGGAGGTCGACCTACCCGACTACGACGAGCCGACCGACCCACCGGCCCCGCTGCCCTCGCCGACCGGCACCGAGGAGCTGACCGACGACCGCGCGGTGGTGGCGAAGTGACGCTGACCGAGGTGGTGGCCGGGGTCCTGGAGGTCGACCCGGCCGAGGTGACCGACGAGTCCGGGCCGGAGACCATCGGCACCTGGACCAGCCTGCGCCACCTGCAACTGGTGGTGACCCTGGAGGAGGTCTACGGGCTCTCCTTCGCCTTCGACGAGATCCGCGACGTGCGCAGCGTCGGCGAGCTGCGGACCGTGCTGCGCGCCAAGGGCACGGAGACACGATGAGCACCGTCCTGTTCACCCGACGCACCCGCTGGCAGGCGCTCACCCGCCAGCGGCCGGTCCCGGCGCTGCGCGTCGCCCTGCTGGCCAGCTACACGGCGGACCCGTTGGTGCCGTACCTGGGCCTGGACCTGCACGAGCGCGGTCTTGCCGCCACGCTCACCGTCGGCCCGTTCCAGCAGGTCGTGCAGCAGTGCCTGGCCACCGACGGCTTCCTCGCCGAGGTCCGGCCGGACGTGCTGGTGGTGGCGCAACGCCTCGAGGAAGCGGGCGAACCCGGTCCGGCCGGCGACGCCTGGGCGACGGAGCTGTTGGCCGGGGCCGAGGCGGCCGTCACCGCCGCGCGTCGGCACGGCGCCCTGCTGGTGTACGTGCTGCCGGCCGTTCCCGCCGCCCGCCCGTCCGGGCCGGCCGACGCGATGCACGCCGACGGGGTGGCCGCCAGCGCCACCGTCGTACGGCAACGCCTGCGCGACCGGCTGGCCGGCGACCCGTGGGTGCTGCTCGTCGACGCCGACGAGGCGGTACGCGCCGTCGGCGACGAGCGGGCGCACCACCCGGTGCTGTTCCGCCTCGCCAAGGTGCCGTACACCGAGGAGGTCTTCGCCCGGCTCGGGGCGACCGCCGCCACGCTGGTGGCGTCCTGGTTCGGCGCGGGCTGCCGGGCGCTCGTCGTCGACGGAGACGGGCTGACCGGCGCGGCGCACCTGCTGCCGGCGCTGCGCGAACTGCGCGCCGCCGGCGTACGGGTGGCGCTGCGGGCCACCGGCGAGGGGTGCTGGTCGGACGGCGACGCCGTCGACCTGCTGAGCGTGCTCGACGGTTGGGTCACCGACGACCGGCCGCTGGGCGAACAGCTCGCGGAGATCGCCGCGGAGCTGGACGTGGCCCCGGCCCAGATCGTGCTGACCGGCGTCAGCGCGGCCCAGTTCGAGCCGACCGGCGAAAGGCCGACCGGCGAAAGGCCGCCCGGCGAAGAGCCGGCGGTCGAGGGGCCACCGCGGCGCGTGCCGCTCGGGGCCGACCCGGCGGCCTGGTCGGACGAGCTGCGGGCGGCCGGGCTGACGAACCGGCTGCCGGAGCGGCGGTGGAGCGGCGGCCCGGCCCGGTCGGCCGCCGCGCCGCACGCCGCGCTGTCCCTGGACGACTTCGTGGCCGGCCTGGACGTCCAGGTCGACTACCTGCCCGTGGTCGCGGACGGCGTCGGCGAGGTCGCCGAGGTGGTGGCCCGGGCCTACGACTTCGCGCTGACGTCGGCCTTACCGGCCGCCGCGTTGGCCGAGCGGGCCGCCGACCTGTTGGCGATCCGGGTCCGCGACCGGCTGGGCGACTACGGCACTTCGGGCCTCGTCGCGCTGGACCGCAGCGCCGAACGCTGGACCGTCGACGTCTTCTCGCTCTCCTGTCCCGTGCTCGGCAAGGGCGTCGAGGCGGCCGTGCTGCGGGAGGTGACCCGCCGGGCCGGCGCGGCCGGCGCGGACGAGGTGGTCGTCAAGTGGACCGACACGGGCCGCAACGGCACCGCCCGGCGCTTCCTGTCCGAGGTGGACGGTCTCGCGCCCGCCGATCCACGGGTCCGGCTACGCGCCGCGCGCGCCTCGGCGGACCCGACGACGGTGTCCGCGACGGCCGACGCCGGGACGGCAGCGACGGCGGTACGGCCATGAGCGCGCCACCGGTCGGCGTCGGGGTGGCCGCCCTGGCCCACGTCCTCGGCGAGCCGGTCGACGTGGCGGCGGCCGCGGCCACGTACACCAAGGATCTTGATCGTCTGCGGTCCTGGGAGTACCGGACCTTCCACCGGGCCGGTCCGGCCGTCGGGGTGACCGACCTGGCGGTGGTGGCCGGCGGCACGGCCCTGGACCGGGCCGGGTTGTCCGCCGCCGACGTGGACCTCGTGGTGCTCGCCATCCCCGACCTGGCCGAATACCTCTACTGGGACCCCGCCGCGCACACCCAGGCCCGCCTCGGCGCGCACCGGGCCGAGGCGGTGCTGCTCAACCAGGCGTGCGGCGGCGGGGTGGCCGCGTTCGACACGGTGGCCGGGCGGTTCGCCACCCACCCCGGCTACCGCACGGCGCTGGTGATCGGCGCGAACCGGGTGTGCGAGCCGTACTGGAACCGGATGGAGGTGAACACCAGCGTCTTCTCCGACGGCGCGGCGGCGGCCGTGCTGGTCCGTGACCACGACCGGTGCCGCTGGCTGGCCACCGAGACCATCTCCGACGGCCGGTACGCGGGCTTCATGCGGATGCCCGTCGGCGGCGCCGCCCAGCCGTTCACGCCGGACGCCGGCACCCCCCGCGTCGGTGACCCGGCGGACCGGCTCAACGAGTTCTTCGCCGGGGACGTACGGCGGATGTTCCGGTTCGTCGCGACCATCCGTGAACGCAACCGGCAGGTGGTCCAGGCGGCCTGCGACCGGGCCGGCGTCACGCTCGCCGACGTCCGCCGCTTCGTGCACTTCCACGACAACGCGCGGCAGTTCGCCGAGCTGACCAAGGACCTCGGCGTGGACCTGGAACGCACGAACGTCGAGCTGGCCCTCGCGCACGGTCACATCGGCTGCGCCGACCAGCTCATCAGCCTGGAGCGCCACCTCGACAGCGGCGAGGTGGCCACCGGCGACCTGGTCGCCCTGACCAGCACCGGCAGCGGCATGCACTGGGTCTGCACCCTGCTGCGGGTCTGACCGGCCGCCGCACCCACCCACGGAAGGAACACCGAATATGAGAGTCGAGGAGGTCCTGCACCGGATCCGCCGGCTGCGCCGAGGAGACGCGGCCGCCGACCCGGAGCTGGCGCCCGGCCTGGTCCACCTGGACGACGCGGCGGTCACCACCGTCGCGTCCGCCGGTCGGCTGCTCGCCGACGTACCCGTCGAGAAGCTGGCCAGCCCCGACTTCGCGCTGCGCCCGCTGCGGGTCGCGGTCACCGGCACGTTCACGCCCGGCACGCTGGAACCGCTGCTGCGGGTGGCGCTGCTGCGGATCGGCATCGCCGCCGAGATCCACGTCTCCGGCTTCGACCAGCTCGTGCTCGACCTCAGCGACCCCGGCTCGGCGCTCGCCGAGTTCCGGCCGGACGTCACGCTCTGCCTGCTGCACGACGGCTGGTTCCTGCCGGCCGAGTGGGACCCCGGCGACCTGGCCGGCCTCGCCGACGTGCTGCGCGAACGGGCCGGCGTGCTCACCGCCGCGCTGCGCGGGTACGCCGCCCGCACCGACGGCGCGGTGCTACTGCACACCGTGCCGCTGTCGCCGTTGGAGCACCGCAGTCTGGTCAGCTTCCGGGGGCGGGCCGAGCTGGGCCTGCTCTGGCGGGAGCTGAACGCCCAACTTCTGGAGCTGGGCGGACGGGAAACGACGTACACCCTGGACCTGGAGGCGCTGCTGGTGGACCACGACGGTCCGGTGCGCGACGAGCGCCTGTACCGCTTCGCCAGCATGGCGTGGACGCCCACAGTGGAGCGCCGGTACGCCCACGAGGCGGCCACGTTCTGCCGGGCGGTCCTCGGCCGGACGGCGAAGGTGCTCGCGCTGGACCTGGACAACACGCTCTGGGCGGGCGTGCTCGGCGACGACGGGCTCACCGGCATTCAACTCGGCGCCGACTACCCGGGCAACTGCCACCGGGACGTGCAACGTCGCGCCCTGGCGCTGCGCCGGCAGGGCGTGCTGCTCGCCGTGTGCAGCAAGAACGACCCGGACCTGGTGACCGAGGCGTTCGCGCAGCATCCGGACCTGCTGCTGCGCGCCGACGACTTCGTCGCGCAGGCGGTCAACTGGGGGCGTAAGGACGAGAACCTGCGCCAGCTCGCCACCGGCCTCAACCTGGGTCTGGACGCCGTCGTGTTCGCCGACGACAGCCCGTTCGAGTGCGAGCTGGTACGCCACGAGCTGCCGAGCGTTCGAGTGGTGGAGCTGGCCGGCGATCCGGCCGGTTTCTCCACGCGGCTGCTCACCGAGGGGCACTTCACCGTACTGGCCACCGGCGTCACCGACCGGGAACGCACCGAGCTGTACCGGGCCCGGGCCGGTCGGGAACGCTTCGCCGCCACGTTCGACTCGGCGGCCGACTACCTGCACGAGCTGAAGTTGCGGGTCAGCGTCCGGGACGTGGACGCGCACAGCCTGCCCCGGGTCGCGCAGCTCGGGCTGCGCACCAACCAGTTCACCATGGCCGAACGAGCGCACACCGAGGCGCAGACCCGGGCCCGCGCCGACTCCCCCGACCACCTGGTGCTCACCGTCGAGGTGGCCGACCGGTTCGGCGCGGAGGGGCTGGTCGGCGGCCTGTGGCTCGACCGGAGCGATCCGGACGCCTGGGTGATCGAGAACTTCGTGCTGAGCTGCCGGGTGTTCTCCCGGGGCGTCGAGCAGGCGGCCCTGCACCGGGTGACGGAGCTGGCCCGCTCGGCCGGTGCGACCCGCCTGGAGGCGCTGTTCCGGCCCACCGCCCGCAACAAGCCCGGCGGGGCCGTCTGGCCGTCCGTCGGCTTCACCGTGGCCTCCGTCGAGGACGGCACCACCCGGCACGTGCTGCCACTGCACCCCCCGCCCCGGCTGCTGCCGGCGTGGATCGCCCTGAAGGAGGGAGACATCCGTGCCTGACCTGTTCACCACCGTCGCGGGCCTCATCGAGCAGGTCGCGGACGTACCGGCCGAGGAGATCACGCCCGACGTCCGGTTCGCGTCGTTGGCCCACTGGACCAGCCTGGAGGCGCTGCGACTGCTCTCCGCGCTGGAGGACGACCTCGGCGTACGGCTGGACCTGCGGGCGTACCTGGCGGTGACCGCCGTCGGCGAGCTGGTCGACCTGGTCGCCGCCGAGCGGGACGGGGTCGTACGGTGACCGCCACCCGCACCGAGGCGGCGCCCACCGCGCCGACCCGGCTCACCGACGCCGACCTGGACCTGCTGCTGCTCATCCGGCACTTCGAGCTGGCGCTGCTGGACATGTTCGGGCGGGGCGAGCTGCACGGCACCACGCACACCTGCCTGGGCCAGGAGTACGTGCCGGTGGCGCTGCGCCCGCTGCTGGACGACGACGACTTCGTGTTCAGCAACCACCGGGGCCACGGCCACTACCTGGCCCGGTTCGACGACCCGCACGGCCTGCTCGCCGAGGTGATGGGCCGTGAGGGCGCGGTGTGCCACGGGGTCGGCGGCAGCCAGCACATCCTGCGCGACCGCTACCTGTCGACCGGGGTGCAGGGCGAGAGCGCGCCGGTGGCCGCCGGGGTCGCGCTGCACCTCAAGCGCACCGAACCCGGCCGCCTGGCGCTGGTCTACCTGGGCGACGGCACGTGGGGCGAGGGCGCCGTCTACGAGGCGCTGAACATGGCCGCGCTGTGGGGCCTGCCGCTGGTGCTGGTCGTGGAGAACAACGGCATCGCGCAGTCCACGCCGACCACCGCGCAGCTCGCCGGCAGCATCGGCGGCCGGGCACGGGCCTTCGGGGTGGACCACCTCCGAATCACCTCCACCGACACCGAGGTCGTCCGCGCCGCGCTGACACCGGCGCTGCGCCGGGTCCGCGAGCGGTCCACGCCGTACGTGGTGGAGCTGCTCACCCACCGGGTGGGGCCGCACAGCAAGGGGGACGACAGCCGTCGCCCCGAGGAGATCGCGCACGCGCGGGCGCACGACTGGTACGCGCGTTACGCGCGGGCGTACCCGGAGCAGTTCGACGCGCGCGACGAACACCAACGGGCGTACGTGGCCCAGGTGGTCGCCGACGTCGCCGGCCGCCCGGCGAGCCGCTGGACGGAGGAGAACCGTGGCTGAGCGGGTGGTGGAGAACCTCAACCAGGCCCTGCACGCGCTGCTGGCCGACGACCCCACGCTGAGCGTGCTCGGCGAGGACCTCGTCGACCCGTACGGCGGGGCGTTCAAGGTGACCCGAGGGCTGTCGGCGCGCTGGCCGGATCGGGTGCTGTCCACCCCGCTGAGCGAGGGCGGGATCGTCGGCGTGGCCGGTGGGCTGGCCCTGGCCGGGCAGAGCGCCATCGTCGAGATCATGTTCAGTGACTTCGTGGCGCTGGCGTTCGACCAGATCCTCAACTTCGCCAGCAAGTCCACCGCCATGTACGGCCGGCGGGTGCCGATGCGGCTCGTGGTGCGCTGCCCCAGCGGTGGCAACCGCGGGTACGGCCCGACGCACAGCCAGAGCCCGCTGAAGCACTTCATCGGCATCCCCGGCCTGAGCGTGCACGAGGTGTCGCCGTTCCAGGACAACCGGGCCGTGCTCGCCGGGATGCTCGCCACCGGCCGGCCGGGACTGCTCTTCGAGGACAAGGTCCTCTACACCACCCGCATGTACGCCGACGGCGTGGTGGACGAGCTGTTCCGCTACGACCTCATCGGCCCGGACGCCGACGTCGCCCGGATCCGGGTGGACGAGGAGGAGCAGGCCGACTGCGTGCTGGTCGTGCCCGGCGGGTTGGCCACCCGGGCCGTGGCGGTGGCCCGGGAGCTGCTGCTGCGCGACGACGTCGTCTGCCAGGTGCTGGTGCCCTCGCGGCTCTGGCCGCTGGACGTGGACGCCCTGCTGCCGCCGATCGCGCGGGCCGGACGGGTCGTGGTGGCCGAGGAGAGCACCGCCGGCGGCACCTGGGGCGCGGAGCTGGCGCAGGTCGTGCACCGGCGGCTCTGGGGATCGCTGCGCGCGCCCGTACGTCTCGTGCACTCCGCGGACAGCGTCATCCCGACCGCCGCGCACCTCGAACGCACCGTGCTGGTGCAGGACGCCGACATCCACCAGGCCGTGAAGGAGGTCGTCAGTGGTGACTGACCTGGTCGTCCCCAAGCTCAACAACAACGACACGACGTACGTCCTGCTCGACTGGCTGGCCGAGGACGGCGAGCGGATACGCGCCGGCGAGCCGATCGCCGAGGTGGAGACGTCCAAGGCGGCCGAGGAGCTGCTCAGCGACGGCGACGGCGTGCTGCACCGGCTCGTCGAGGTCAACCAGGAGTGCGCCCCGGGCGACGTCATCGGGCACGTCTTCGACGACGAGGAGGCGCGGCAGCGGTTCCTCGCCTCGGCGGTCACCCCGGCCGCCCCGACGCCCGAGGCGCGACCGGTTGGGCCCGTACTCACCGACTCGGCCCGGGAACTCGCCACCGCGCACGGCCTCGGCGACCACGAGCTGCGCGAGATCGGTAAGGCGGTCGTGCGGCGTACCGACGTGGAACGCCTGCTGGCCGACCGGTCGGCGGCGCCCACGGCCGCGACCGAGCCGGTGGTGGTGGCCGCGGCCGCCGCGCTGGCGGCCGGCGACGGCCCGGAGCCGGACGACCCGCGCCCGGTGCACACGCTCTCCCGCGCCCAGCGCGCGGTGGCCGCCGTGGTCACCGAGTCGCACCGCGAGGTGCCGGCGGCGCTCGCGGTGATCAAGGTACGGGCCGACGCCGCCCTCGCGGTCGCCCGGCAGCTCACCCGCGCCACCCGCACCCTGGTCGGCCTGCCGGAACTGCTGGTCAAGGTGATCGGTGGGCTGCGCGAGGACCACCCGTTGCTCTTCGCCTCCCCCGGCGACGGCAGCAGCGTACGGCTGGCCGAGGCGGCCCACGTCGGCGTCACCATCGACGTCGGCACGGGCCTGTTCATCCCGGTGGTCCGCGACGTCGAGGAGCTGACCTGCGCGGAGATCGCCGAGACGCTGATGGACTTCCGCAGCCGGGCCGGCGGCGAGGGCTTCCGGGCCGGCGAGCTGGCCGGCGGGACCATCGTCGTGTCCCTGCACACCGACCCCGACGTGGTGCTCGCCGGGCCGATCGTCTTTCCCGGTCAGACCTGCGTGGTGGCGATCGGTGGGACCCAGGACGAGCTGGCGCTCGACGCGGACGCTCAGGTGGTGACCCGCCGGTTCGTCAACCTGAGCGCCGTCTACGACCATCGGGTCGTCAACGGACGGGAGGCGGTCGCCTTCCTCCAGGCCGTGAAGGCCGCCCTGGAGTCCCCCGACCACCTCGCCGAGGAGTGACGCGCCGGTCAGCCGAAGAGCTTCTCGTCGCACACCTGCCAGCCGACCTCGGACTCCAGCCACAGGTCGAGCCGCAAGGTCTGACCGTTCCGGCCGGCCAGTTCGATGGTCACCGAGGCGCTGTTGCCGGCCTCGTCGGTGAAGACGGCCCGGCCCATGGTGTGCGCCACGGGCCGGCCGAGGCGCTCCACCGCCGAGGTGAACGCCGCCAGGTCGGTCCGCGCCCTGATCTCCTGGCACAGGGACCCGTGGGCGGCGGCGTCCTCGTTGCTCTCCAGCCGATGGACGAACTGGTCGGCCGCCGCGCGCGGCTCGTCCACGTCCGGTCCGGCGTACATCCACAGGAGAAAGCCGCCGACCGGCACGGCGAGCGCAGCCAGGCACCCGAAGATGATGGCGCTCGCGACGATCCGCCCCGTGCGCGAGGCCCGGGGCGGTGGGTCAACCGACGGAGGGTGCGGTGACAGGGCTGGGCGCATGGCGAAAGGCTAATCACGGCGGGTACCTGACCGACGGCGGTACGGCCACGAATCGATCTCGCTGTCCGTGACGCCCGCTCGTCAGCCGGTCAGGCAGCTCTGTCGGTCGTGATCGTTGGCTGCTGAGCAGCGGTGCGGACGGCGTGTCGTGTTGCTGAGCCGCCAACGATCACGAGCGGCGGCGGTCGTGGCAAGCACGCACAGCGCGGCGGCGACGAGCAGAGGTGGACGTCCGCCCAGGTGGACGGCTGCCGAGCCGAGCGGGATCGCCAGGACGAGCGGCCCGAACATCGCGGTGTTGGCCGTCGCGGCGACCCGGCCGAGCAGCGCCGCAGGGGTATGCGTCTGCACGGCGGTGACCGCCGCGACCAAGGTCCACGGCAGTCCGACGCCGACGGTCACCGCGCCCGCCACCGTGACCGGCCACCAGGGCAGACACCGTCCCAGACAACCCGTTGCGAACAGCAGCGTTCCGGCGACCCCGACCGCCACGGGACCTCGTCGGGTGAGGAGTCGGCCGACGACGAGTCCACCCAGGATGGAGCCGGCGCCCTGGGCGCTGGCAAGCACCCCCAGAAAGCTCGTTGGCAGGCGCAGGTCCGTGACGACGATCGCGTAGAGAGCGGCGGTCACGAAGCCGGACATGGCGATCGACACTCCGGCGAGCAGGACCGGCACGCGGATGGTCCGCTGTCCGGTCAGGACTGCCAGTCCGGTACGCAGCCCGTGAGCCCGCCTCGTCGGTCGCCCGGATGACGGCCGGTTCAGGCGGACCAGCAGGTAGAGGAGGGCGACCAGAATCGGCATCACCCCGCTCAGCCCGGCCACCGCGTGCCCGCCCTGCCAGGCGTAGAGGCCCGCGCCGACCAGCGGCGCCACGAGCTTCATGCCCTCCTGGGCGCTGGAGCGCCACCCGTTGACATCGCCGAGTTCCGCTGCCGACAACGCGGACGGCAGCAGCGCCGTCTCGCCCGCGTCGATGAGTACGTAGCTGACACCGTAGGCACACGATACGGCGAAGACGAGCCAGGTCTGCCCCGGCCCACGGACGGCGAGGAGCGAGAACAGGGCGGCGGCCAGCGCGAGGTTGACGGCGATCACCAGTGGTCGCCGGGACACCCGGTCGAGTAGGCCACCGAGCCACGGGCCGGCGAGGACCGGGGCGTACACGCAGAGCCCGGTGAGCGCGGCGACGGCGGTCGAGCCGGTGAGGTCGAGGACCCAGAGGCCAGCCACCAGCGACATGGCGCTGCTGCCGAAGCCGGACAGCATGGAGATCGCCACGAACAGGTAGGCGTTACGCCGCATCCAAACCCTCCAGGTTGAGCCGAGTTCACTCACATCCTGTCGGGTTGAGCCTCGATCGGGCAATGCCACCAGTGTGGTGTCATTGCAGCATTGACAAGGAGGTCTCGATGTCACCCGCCACCGTTCGCACCGGCGGCGGCAGTCGGTCGCCCGCGTGGTCGAGGTCGCCGCGCAGGTGCAGGGCCAGCGCGTAGAGCGACCCCGGGTCGGCGTCCAGAGCCGCGTCGACCGTGCTCCGCACGAGTGTCGCCCGACGGAAGCGGGAGTCCCACCGTCGGTCCGTCGCGATCCACCGCCCCAACTCGGCCACCGCGGCCCGCAACGCCACAATCTGCGGCGAGTAGCCCCGGTCCAGGTCCTGCCGCCGCGCACGCCGCGCCCCGGCCAGGCGCTGCCGGCGCTGCTCGGCCGCCTGCCGGCTGCCGAGGCCCAGCGCCGTCGCGATCTGGGCCCAGGTCACGCCATCGTGGCGGGCCCGGTCGATCAGCTCGGCCTCCCGCTCGTCCAGGCGGGTACGAGCGGCACGGACCTCAGCCAGACCGGCCAGCGGTGTCGTCACCGTGTCAACATTACATTGACAGCTCGATGTGGCGAGTCCGGCCGCTCGAGGGTCCGGCCGACGTCGCGGTCTGCGGTCCCAACCGCACGGACGACTGGCGATCTTCGTTCCGACCGGACGGCTGCCTGCGCCACGGTGTGCCGGCGGGACGGGTGGCCAGTATCCGACGACGCTGTCGAGCTGCCCCACTTCTGGGACGGCCGAACATGTCGAGCTTGCCCCACTTTCGGCACGGCCGAACGCCGTCGAGCTGCCCCACTTCCGGGACGACCGAACGGTGCCGAGCTGCCTCACTTCTGGTCCCACATGGGGCTGTGGGGCTGCCCCACTTTTGGGGCAGCTCGACAGGCAGCGCAGACACCTACCTGCGTCGACCGGGGACACCGCCGGGGCCGGACCAGGACCGAGGCCGGGCCACCGCCCAGACCGCGCCACCGCCGAGACCGCGCCACCGCCGAGACCGCGCCACCGCCGAGACCGGGCCGCCGTCTGGCTGGCGGACGGCTTCGCGCGGCGAGGCGGTGACCGGCCGTCAGCTGGCGGCGAGGTGTTCGCGGACGGTGCGGGGGCGCATGTCGGTCCAGGTACGCGTGACGAAGTCCAGGCACTCCTGGCGGCTGCCGGCGCAGCCCGCGTCGCGCCACCCGTCCGGCGCCTCCCGGTGCCGGGGCCACAGGGCGTACTGCTCCTCGTCGTTGACCACCACGCGGTGTTCGTCAGCCATCAGGATTGCCTTCCTCGTGTCGGGCCAGGTGCAGCTCGCGGGCGAGACTCTCAGGCGAGAGCGCCCGGATCTCCGCGAGCAGGTCGGTGAGGTCCCCGTCCGATACGGCGGGAGCCGGCCGGGCCAGGTCGGCGACGGTACGCGCCAGCGCGGCGGGGGTGGGTGACTCGAAGATCGCGGCGGGCGGCAGGTCGACGCCGAACGCGTCGCGCAGCCGCGCCACCACCCGGGTGCCGAGCAGCGAGTGGCCGCCCAGCTCGAAGAAATCGTCGTCGGGACCGATCTCGTCCACCCCGAGCAGGTCCACCCAGATCCGCCGCACCACCTCGTACGGCTCGTCGGTCGGCGCGACGGCAGTGTCCGGGGCGGTCGGTGGTGGGGCGGCGGTGACCGGCGCGCTCTCGTCGAGCGGGACCGGGCCGGGCCGGTACGCCTCGACCCAGTGCCGCTCGCGGGCGAACGGGTACGTGGGCAGGGGCACCCGCCGTCGTCCGGTGGGCCAGTCGACGGGCGCCCCGGCGAGCCAGAGCCGACCGACGGCCAGCGCGACCGCGTCGTCCTCCCCGGCCGGGGTGCGATTGGCGGGCAGGCTGGTCAGCACCGTCGCACCGCGGGCCGCCGGGTGCTGACGGACGAGGGTGGCCAGGGTGCGCCCCGGGCCGGCCTCCAGCAGCGCGTACCGCTCGCCCAGCAGCAGATCGGCGGTGGCGGCGAAGTTGACCGGGCGGCGGAGCTGCCGTACCCAGTAGGCGGGGTCGGTGGCCTCGTCGTCGGTGAGCCAGCGTCCGGTCACGTTCGACACGATCGGCACGGCGGGCGGGCTGAGCGGCACCTCGCGCAGGTGCGCGGCGAAGCCGGCCAGGGCGGGCTCCATCATGGCCGAGTGGAACGCGTGCGAGGTACGCACCTCGCGGCAGGCCACTGCGCGCCCCCGCAGGTCGGCGGCGAACGCGGCGACGGCGGCCGTCGCGCCGGAGACGGTGACGAGGCGCGGCGCGTTGGCGGCGGCCACCTCCACGCCGTCGGGCAGCAGCGCCGTGACCTCGTCGACGCCGAGCGCCACCGACAGCATCGAGCCGGGGGCCCGCGCCTGCATGAGCCGGCCGCGTACGGCGACGGTGGCGAGCGCGTCGGGCAGTGTGAAGACGCCGGCCAGGCAGGCGGCCACGTACTCGCCGAGGCTGTGTCCCGCCATCGCGACCGGACGTACGCCACGGTGCCGCAGCAACTCGGCGAGGGCGTACTCGACGGCGAACAGGGCCGGCTGGGTGAGTCGGGTCTCGTCCAGCTCCGGTACGGGCGGGACCGTTTCGCCGGGTGGGCAGAGCAGCGTGCGCAGGTCCACGTCGAGGTGCGGACGCAGCAGTTCGGCGCAGCGGTCGAAGGCCGCCCGGTAGACCGGCTCGGCGCGGTACAGGGTGCGGCCCATCCCCGCGTACTGCGCGCCCTGGCCGGGAAAGAGCAGCGCCACACCGGCCGGCGCACCGGTGGCGACGCCGGTGCGGACCAGCGACGAGTCGCGGTCGGCGAGCCGGGCGGCGGCGGTGCGGGCGTCCGGAGCGACGGCGACCAGGCGGTGGCCGAACGCCCGTCGCGTGTGGGCCAGGGTGTACGCGGCGTCGGCCAGCGGCAGGTCCGGGTTCGCCTCCAGGTGGTTGGCGAGCTGGGTACGGGCCTCATCGAGCCCGTCGGCGTTGCGGGCGGAGAGGACCAGCACGTGCGCGGAGGACCGCTCGTCGTCGGGGAGTTGCCGCGCCGGTTCGGCGGCCTGGAGCACGACGTGGGCGTTGGTGCCCCCGATGCCGAAGGAGCTGACCGCCGCGCGGGGCGGCCCGCCCAGGTCGGGCCAGGGCTGCGGCGCGGTGGGCACCCGGAACGGGCCGCCGGCCAGCTCGGGGTGCGGCTCGGTGCAGTACGGGCTCGGTGGTACCACCCGGTGGTGCAGCGCCAAGGCGGCCTTGATCAGCCCGGTGACGCCGGCAGCGACGTCGAGGTGACCGACGATCGACTTGACCGAGCCGAGCGCACACCGACCGCCACCGGCGCCCCGACCCCCGGCGCCCCGATCCCCGGCCGCGTTCTGGAACGCCTCGGTCAGGGCGCGTAGCTCGATCTGGTCGCCCAGCTCGGTGCCGGTGCCGTGCGCCTCGACGTAGCCGATGGTGGCGGGGTCGACCTCGGCCACCTCCTGGGCGGCCCGGATCGCGGCCACCTGACCGTCCACCCCGGGCGCGGTGAACCCGACCTTCACCCGGCCGTCGTTGTTGATGACGGAGCCCCGGATGACGGCGTACACCGTGTCGCCGTCGTCGCGGGCGTCCGCCAGCCGGCGCAGGACGACCACGGCGGCGCCGTCACCTCCCACGGTTCCGGTGGCGCGTACGTCGAAGGGCCGGCAGTGCCCGTCGCGGGACATGATGCCGCCGACCTCGTGGCGGTAGCCGGTGCCGGTGGGCAGCAGGATGTGCGCGGCGCCGGCGAGCGCGACGTCGCATTCGCGGGCGAGCAGCGCCTGCGCGGCGAGGTGTACGGCGACCAGCGACGACGAGCAGGCCGTCTGCACGGCCACGGCGGGTCCCCGCAGGTCCAGGTGGTACGCGACCCGGGTGGGCAGCGAGTCCTTGTCGTTGGCGAGCATCAGCTCGTACTCGGAGACCGAGTCGAGCCGTGGATTGCGGAACAGGTGGTGCAGGAGGTAGCCGCTGGCCGCCGCGGCGGCGTACACGCCGACCAGCCGGTCGGGATCCCCGGCGAGGTGACCGGCGCGTTCCAGGGCGGTCCAGGCGGTCTGGAGGAAGAGCCGCTGTTGCGGGTCGAGCAGCCGGGCGTCGCGGGGCGAGTAGCCGAAGAAGCCGGCGTCGAAGCGGTCGACGTCCGGCAGCGCGCCGTGCGCCGGCACGTGGTCGGGGTGCCGCCGTTCCTGTTCGCTCAGCCCGTTGGCGGCCAACTCCGCGTCCGTGAACCGGGTGATGGTCTCCTGTCCGGCGAGGACCCGGCGCCACAGTTCGTCGACGTCGGCCGCGCCCGGAAAGCGGCCGGCCATCCCGACGATGGCGATCTCCAGTCCGGTTTCCTGGTCGCTCACGCTCGTCCCTCCCCCGCCGGCACCGGGCGGGCCCGGCGGGCCCGGTCGGCCAGCGCCTGCTTGCGTTCGTCTCGTCGGCGGCCGCCGGTCGGCGTCGCTGTGGGCGCGGGCCCGCCGTCGAGGAAGCGGGCCAGCTGCGCGACGGTCGGGTAGCGGAACAGCTCCACCGCCGGAACCGGTCGGCCCAGCCGGTCGGCGAGTCGGGTCTGCACCCGGGCCAGCAGCAGGGACGTTCCCCCGAGGTCGAAGAAGTTGTCGTCCGCACCGACGTCGTCCAGCCCGAGCACCTGTCGCCAGGTGTCGGCGATGGCCCGCTCGACGGCCCCGTCGGGCGCCACGTAAGCGGCGCCGAGATCGGCGCGGGCCACGGCGGGGGCCGGCAGGCGGGACGCGTCGAGTTTGCCGCTGGACGTGAACGGCAGGTCGGGCACCACCACGAAGGCGCTCGGCACGAGGTAGCGGGGCAGCCGCCGGAGCAGGCTCTGGCGTAGCTCGTCCACCGCCAATCCGTCGCCCACGAGGTAGCCGACGAGTCGTCGACCACCGGGCGAGTCGGTCCGCACCACGGCGGCGGCCCGGCGTACGCCCGGGTGCTGCCGCAGGTGGGCTTCGACCTCACCCAGTTCGATCCGGAAACCATTGATCTTGACTTGGTTGTCCGCCCGGCCGAGGAAGACGAGTTGCCCGTCGGCACGCCAGCGGACCAGGTCACCGGTGGCGTACATGCGCGACCCCGGCGTCGGCGCGTACGGGTCGGGCAGGAAGCGGCCGGCCGTGAGCGCGGCGTCGCCGTGGTAGCCGCGGGCCACGCCGAGCCCGCCGAGATGCAGCTCGCCGGGAACCCCGGTCGGCACCGGCCGCAGCTCGGTGTCGAGGACGTAGGCGCGTACCCCGGTCAGCGGGCGACCGATCGGCAGCTCGCTGTCGGTGGGCGCGCAGTGGGCGGCCGTGGCGGTGACGGTGGCCTCGGTGGGGCCGTACCCGTTGATCAGGAGCCGGCCGCGCGACCAGGCGGCGGCGACGTCCGGCGCGCAGGGTTCCCCACCCACGGTGAGTACCCGCAGGTCGGGCAGTGCGGTGGGGTCCAACGCGTCGAGGACCACCGGCGGCAGGTCGGCGACCGTGACGCGGTGCCGGACGAGCGCGGCGGCCAGGTCGGGGCCGGGCGTGCGCTCGTCCGGGCCGAGCAGGCGCAGGGTCGCGCCGACGGTGAGCGTGCTGACCACGTCGGACAGCGCGACGTCGAACCCGATCGAGTGGAACTGCAGGACCCGGTCGCCGGCCTGGACGCCGACCAGCCGGGCCTGCGCCTCGACGAGGTTGGCCAGCCCCCGGTGGGTGCCGATGACGCCCTTGGGCAGCCCGGTCGAGCCGGACGTGTAGATCAGGTAGGCGGCGGCGTCCGGATGGACGGCCACCAGCGGCGCGGCGTCGTCGTCGTGCGGGACGGCGGCATCGTGCGCGGCGGCGTCGCCGAGGTGCAGCAGCGGCAGGTCGGTGGCGGGGAGCGCGAGCTGCGCGTCGGCGGTGGTGACCACCAGCGCGGCGGCCGAGTCGGCGAGCAGGTGCGCCAGCCGGGCCGCCGGTAGCTGCGGGTCCAGGGGCAGATAGACCCCACCCGCGGAGAGTACGGCGAGGAAGGTGACCACCCAGTCGGGACCGGCCGGCAGGCAGACGCCGACGGTTGTCTCGGCCCGCACACCCCGGGCGGCGAGGGCCCGGGCCAGGCGGGCGACCCGGGCGTCCAGGTCCCGGTAGGTGACAGCCTGATCGCGGTACGCCACAGCCACCGCGTCCGGGTTCGTCCGGGCCTGGCGGGCGACCAGTTCGCCCAGGGTCGGCTGCTCGGGTGACGCGGGCGCGGTGGCGGCCCAGCGGTCGACCAGGTCCCGACCGGCGGCCGGGTCGAGCAGCGGCAGCCGGTCCACCGGGGTGTCCGGGGCGGCGAGGGCGGCCATGAGCAGGGTGTCGAGCTGGTCGGCGAGCGCGTGGGCGGTGGACTCGTCGAAGAGTCGTGTCCGGTACTCGATCCGCCCGTCGATCCGCCCCTCGTACGCGACGACGGTCAGCGTCAGGTCGAACATGGACGTGCCGGTGTGCGTCTCGCCGCTGGTTAGCACGGCCACCCCGGGCAACGTCAGCCGCTGTTCCCAGCCGTCCTCGACGGCGAACATGACCTGGGCCAGCGGATGACGGCCGGGATCGCGGACCGGGCGCAGCTCCTGCACCAGGGCGTCGAAGGGCACCGGATCGGTCAGCGCGGTCAGCGCCGAGTCGCGGAGCCGGTCCAGCAGCGCGGCGAAGGTCAGTCCACCGTCGACCCGACTGCGCAGCACCAGGGTGTTGACGAAGAAGCCCACGGCGGTCTCGCTGTCGAGCGTCTGCCGGTTCGCCACCGGCGTGGCGATGAGCAGGTCCGGTTGCTGGCTGCGCCGGTGCAGCAACGCCGCCCAGGCCGCCGCGAAGATCATGTACGGGGTCGCGCCGGTTCGTCGTTGCGCCTCGGCGACCCGGTCGGCCAACGCGGGAGGCCAGGAGAACTCGATCTCGTGGCCGGCGTCCTCCAGCTCCACCGGACGGGGCCGGTCGGTGGGCAGGTCGAGGCCGGACGGCGCGCCGGCCAGCGCGTCCCGCCACCAGTCGAGCCGCCGGGCCACCTCGGTCGGGCCGAGCAGCCGGTCCTGGGCCAGCGCCGCCGGCACGTCCCGGGGAACCGTCGGCAACGCCACGGCACGGCCCTCCCGCAGGGCCGCGTACGCCGCCGACAACCTCTCGAAGAGCAGACCCATGCTCCAGCCGTCACAGACCACGTGGTGCAGGCTGAGCAGCAGCGAGAAATCGTCCGGGCCGGTGCGGCACAGGGTGGCGCGTACCAGTGGCCCCCGGGCCAGATCGAACGGGCGTACCGCCTCGGCAGCGGCGTACCCGTCGATCCGCTCCGGCGCGACGTCCACCACCGTCAGCGGCAGACCGGTCGCCGGCAGGACCATCTGGTACGACTGGCCGTCCAGCGGCACGAAGACCGTGCGCAGCGCCTCGTGCCGCGCCACGATCTCGTCGAGCGCGCCGCGCAACGCGGCCACGTCCAGGTCACCGCGCAGGTCCACCCGGTACGGCACGTGGTAGGCGGGGCTGTCCGGTCGGAGCTGGGCCAGCAGGAGCATCCACTCCTGGGCGGCGGTGAGCGGGTGGACGCCGTACCGGTCGCCGTCCGCGCGGATCGCCGCGAGGAACGTCCGCCGCCGCTCGGGTGGCAGGGCCTCCACGCGCTGGCGCAACTGCGCGGGGGTGAGCGCGCCGATCATCGGGCTACGCCCTGTTCGAGCTGGTCGAGCAGGCCCGCGAGATCGGCGGGGGGCGCCCCGTCCAGCACGACCGGCGCGACCGGCGCGACCGGTTCGGCGGACTCGGCGGGCGTGCCACCGATCTCGTCCAGCGCGGCGGCCAGCCCGGCAACCGTCGGGTGGTCGAAGATCAGCCGCAACGGCACCTCCGCGCCGATCGCGGCGGCGAGCCGGGAGCGGACCCGGGTCGCCTTGAGGGACCGTCCACCCAGGTCGAAGAAGTCGTCGGCGCGGCGACGCACCGGCACGCCGAGGACGTCCTGCCAGATCTCGGTCACCGCCCGCTCGGTGGGCGTACGGGGAGCGTCATCGTCGGCTGTCGGAGTGGCGTCGGGGGCGGGCAGCGCCGCGACGTCCACCTTGCCGTTGCGGTTGAGCGGCAGCCGGGGCAGCACCACGAACACGGCCGGCACCAGGTGGTCGGGCAGTTGCTCGCGGGCCCGCTCCCGGATCGCCTCGACGCCCACCCCCTCGTCCGGCACGACGTACGCGACCAGCCGGGCGTCACCGGCGGCGTCGCGGTCGGCGCGCACGATCGCGTCGCGAACCAGCCCGCCACGGCGCAGCGCCTCGGTCACCTCCCCCGGCTCGACCCGGTACCCGCGGATCTTCACCTGGTGGTCGGACCGGCCGACGAACTCGATCAACCCGTCCGGGCGCTGCCGGACCACGTCCCCGGTGCGGTAGAGCCGGCTCCCGGCGCGGGGCCCGAACGGATCGGGCACGAACGCCTCGGCCGTCGCGTCGGGGCGGCCGAGGTAGCCACGGGCCACGCCGTCCCCGCCGATGAACAGCTCGCCCAGCACGCCGGGCGGTACCGGGCGCAGGAGACGGTCCAGCACGTACACCTGGGTGTTGGCGATCGGACCGCCGATCGGCACGACCGGGTCCGCGGCGGTGAGCCGGGCGCAGTCGTACGTGGTGCTGTAGGTGGTCGCCTCGGTCGGACCGTACCCGTTGACGAGCGTCGTGTCCGGGCACGCCGCCCGCAGCCGCTGCACGGCGGTCCGGTCGGCCTGTTCGCCACCGAAGGTCAGGTAGCGAAGCGCGGCCAGGGCGTCCGGCGCCTCGGTCGCCACCTGCCGGGCCACGGAGGTGGCCAGGAACATCATCGTCACGCCGGTGTCGCGCAGCCGGGCGCGGAGCCGGTCCGGCACGATCACGTCGTTGATGTCCAGGTCCGCGAGGCAGGCGCCGTTGAGCAGCGCGCCCCACACCTCCAGCGTGGCCGCGTCGAACGACATCGTGGCGGCCTGCCCCATCACGTCGTCGGGACGTACGTCGATGAAGGTGGTGTCGCGGACCAGCCGGACGAGGTTGCGGTGGCTGACACCGGTGCCCTTGGGACGGCCGGTCGACCCGGACGTGTACATGACGTACGCGAGTTGGTCGGGGTGGACCGTCACCGCCGGGGGCCACGCCGGGCCGTCGTCGGCGGGCAGCCGGTCCACGGCGATCCGCGGCGTGCCGTCGTCGGGAAGCCGGTCGGCCAGCGCGGCGACGTGCAGGATGACGCCCGGCGCGGCGTCCTGGCACATCAGCGCGAGCCGCTCCGGCGGGTAGCCCGGGTCCAGCGGCAGGTACGCGGCGCCCACCTTGAGTGTCGCCAGTGCGGCGACCACCCAGGTCGTGGTGTCGGCGAGGCAGATCCCGACGATCGTCTCGGCGCCGATGCCGAGCCGGAGCAGACGCCCGGCCAGGTGGTTGGCGCGCCGGTCCACCTCGCGGTAGTCCAGGGTCTGGTCGTCGTCGCGCAGCGCGGGCGCGTCCGGGGCCCGCCGGGCCCACTCGGCGAACAGTGCGGGCACCGACGACTCGCGCGGATAGGCGGTGTCGGTGGCGTTCCAGTCCCGCACCACCCGCCGTTCCGTCGCCGGGTCCAGCA
This sequence comes from Micromonospora sp. DT44, assembly GCF_049841635.1. Classification (NCBI taxonomy): domain Bacteria; kingdom Bacillati; phylum Actinomycetota; class Actinomycetes; order Micromonosporales; family Micromonosporaceae; genus Micromonospora; species Micromonospora sp. DT44. The sequence goes on from NZ_JBNCKS010000047.1 coordinate 40,941, forward strand.
GCGGCAGGTCGGACAGCCGCGCCCCGGGGCGTTCCCGCGCCCCGTCGAGCAGGACGGCAAGGGCCGCCGCGATCGACGCGACGTGCGGATGCCCGGCCACCGTGGCCGTCGGCCGTTCGTCGGCGTCGTCGATCAGCAGCCGAAACACACCACGATTACCGGGCGGCAGTTGATCGGAGCCGATCGATACCACCGGCCGATAGCCGAGAGGAGTTTCGGGCAATTCCCTGTCATGCGCCCGGGCTTCACGTACCGCCGTTCGGACCAGGTCCCGCAGCTCGGTCCAGGTGGGATCCTCGGGCAGCCGAACCCGGACCGGCAGCCAACGTCCAGCGCCGGCCGGGGCGGCCGGCGTCGCGGCGAGCAGATCGCGACCACCGACCCAGCGGTGCAGCAGCGCGAACAAGCCAGCCAACACGCTGACCTGCGGCTCGACCTCCTCGCTCAGGTCAACTCGGGCGTCGCCGGGCGGGTCTGCCGTCGGCGCGAAGGGCAGGTCCGGCGGGTCCGGGAGGGCGGCGAGCTGCCGCTCCCAGAAGGCGGAAAGGACAGGAAGAATTGTCTGTTCGGTCATCGGATCTCAGCTCCGATCGGCGGGTGACACGCAATGCCCGAGAGTCTGGCCCGCGCCCGTGCCAGTTGCTTGTACGGACAGTTCGCGTGCCGTTGCGGCGACCTGAGGGAAACCTGAGCGCGGCTTTATGCCGATAGCGCATTGCAGTCAGTAAGTACACCGACTCTTTTGGTTATGGCGATGCCGCTCGATGAAGGCAATGATCGTGCCGGGGGGAAGCCACGCCGGGTGACGACTCGCAGGGGCCCGGTTGTCTCTTCGCTCGCCTGAGCCTCCACGAGAGAACACAGGAGCGGTGCATGTCCGGAGACCTTGTCAACCATGCCTGGCGCGCGTCGCCGCCGGCTCGCAGCGAAGGTGGAGGCGACGCGTCGAGAGCAGAACGACAACCCCCGAGCGGTGATCCGGGGCGGGCGCTGCGCCACCTCGCCGCCGCCGGTGACCGCCGGGCGGCGCACCTGTGGCTCGCCACCCAGACCGACCTGCTCGCCGCGCGCCCCGACGAGGCCGACGGCCCGGTCGCCCAGATCTGGCGCACGGCGCTGCGGCACCACCTCGCCGGGGAACCACACCTGGCGACAGCTCTCCTGGCGACCGCGCCGATCGGCGCGACCGGGCCGCACGCCGTGCAGATGTACTGCCACGCCGCGGTGCACCACCTGCTCGACGACGACATCGAGCGGGCCAGCGCCGACGTCGAGGAGGCGGCCCGCGCCGCCTACGCGTGCGGCGTACCGACCGCCCACCAGGCGTACGCCCGGGTGGTCGTGCTGCTCGCCGCCGCCACCGGCGACCCGACGGCGACCCTCGGGCGGGCGGAGGCGACCGACGGGCTGCGCCGTGCCGACGCCAATCTGTTCCGGCTGATGATCCACCTGGACCTGGCCGGCCACCTGCTGCGGGCCGGCGACGCCGCCGACGCGCTGCGGCAGGCCGAGGCGGCCGTACGACTGACCGAGGTGGCGGGTGACTCCGGCCACGAGCCGTACGCGCTGACCCTGGCCGCTGTGGCGAAGTGCCAGCTCGGGCGGTTGGAGGAGGCGCTCGCCGACGGCGCCGCAGGGCTTCGCCTGCGGGAGCTGGCGGGCGTCACCGCCGACGAGGCGTTCTCGCTGGCCGCCCTCGGGATGGTGCACCGCCGGCGGCGCGAGCCACGCCAGGCCCGGCAGGCCTTGGAGGGCGCCCTGAGCGCCCTGGCCACGTCTCCATCACGCCCCACCTCGCCGGCCTGGGTGCTTGCCGAGCTGGCGCGGATCCGCGCCGCCGACGACCTGGCCGCCGCGCAGGAGCTCGCCGACCGGGCGGTCTCCGTGGCCCGGGAGCTCGAACGGCCGTACGCCCTGCTGGCGCGCGGCTGGGTGGCGCTGCTGCGCGGCGACACCGCCGCCGCCCACTTCGACGCCGCCGAGGCCCGCACCGGGGCCACCGTCGGACGGCGACGCGCCACCCTCATCGAGGCGCTTCAGCTCACCGTGCTCGCGGCGGACGATCCACGCGCGTCCGCCGGGCTGCTCGACGACGCGGCGGCGCTCTGCCGGGAGTTGGGCGACCCGGCCGAGGAGGCCACCGTCCGGCTGATCGCCGCACGCCTGCAGGGTCGGCAGGCCCGTCGCGGCGCCGAGGGCGCCGAGCAGAAACTGCGCCGCTGCGGGGTACGCCTCGACCCGGGCGTCGCCGACGGGCTCAGCGCGATCACACTGCGCGTACCGGCGGTGGTCATCCACACCCTCGGGGACTTCCGGGTGTTCCGGGCCGGCGCCGTCGTCCCGTACGGCGAGTGGCAGTCCAAGAAGGCCCGGGACCTGCTGAAGATCCTCGTCGCGCACCGGGGTCGCGCCGTGCCCCGGGCCCGGCTGATGGAGCTGCTCTGGCCGGACGAGTCACCGTCGCGCACCGCGAACCGACTGTCGGTGCTGCTGTCCACGCTGCGTCGGGTGCTCAGCACCGGGCACCGCAGCAGCGGTCGGGGGGCGGTGCTGGCCGACCGGGGCTCGGTGGCGATCGACCTCGACGTGATCGACGTGGACGTCGAGACGTTCCTCACCGCGGCCGAGGAGGCACAGGTCGCCCTGCGGGCCGGGCACCCCGACACGTCCCGCGCGCTGGTCCGCGCCGACGAGTTGTACGGCGGGGACTTCCTCTCCGACGACCCGTACGAGGACTGGGCCCAGCCGCTGCGGGAAGAGGCGCAGGCTGCCCACACCAGCGTGCTGCGGGCCCTGGCCCAGCACACCCTGGACACCGACCAGAAGCTCGTCTACCTGATGCGGCTGGTGCACCGCGACCCGTACGACGAGGACGCCCATCTGGAGTTGGTGCAGGTGCTGCGCTCGGCCGGGCGGCACGGCGAGGCGCAACGCCGCTACCGCACGTACGTCGAGCGGATGCGGGAGCTGGGCATCGCCCCGGCGGGCGGCCCGACGACCGGCGCCGACACCGGGCAGCACGCGGATTCGGCGGCTGCGCCGGAGGCGCGGGTCGCCCGGTGGCGGACTCCGGACGCGCAGCCCCCGTGGACGGCGGAGGTGGACGCGGGCCGTCCGGCCGGTGTCCCGGCCCAGCGGACGTCGAGGAGGCTGATCGAGCATCCAGCCTGACCGGCGCTCGTGGGTGACCCGGCGGGCTCACCGCTCCCCCAACACGGATTGGGGCGACCCGAGATCAGTGGCGGGGCTGGTAGCTCTTCGGCAACCGCATGCCGCGCTCGGCCATGATCGCCCGTACCCGGTTGGGATAGTTGGTGATGATTCCGTCGACACCCATGTCCATCAACGCGGACACGGTGGCCGGGTCGTCGCAGGTCCACGGGATGACCTTCAGGCCGCGGGCGTGCGCCTCCGCGATCATGGTGGCGTCCGGGTAGAAGCGGAAGTTCGGGTCGGCGACGGTGCCGTTCTGCGGAAAACCGTAGTTCGGCGACAGAGCGGTGACGCCGGGGATGGCGGCGGCCGCCTTGACGAAGTCACCGTCGTAGTCGTCCGCGTCGATCCCACCGAGCCAGGGGGACGCGCCGGGCTTGCCGACCTGGAGGAAGTCGTAGTTCGTCAGGGCCACCAGCGGCCACTTCGGCGCGAGCCGGTGCATCTGGCTGAGCGCCCCCCAGTCGAACGACTGGATGGTGACCTGCTTCTCGATGCCGGAGGCGTGGATCTCCTCGAAGACGCGCCGGACGAACAGCTCGCGGGGCGCGGTCTGCTCGGGCGCTCCCGCCTCGACCTTCGTCTCGATGTTGAGGGTGACCTGCTTCGCCTGGTAGCTCTTGACGAGGTCGAGGACGTCCTTCAACTCGACCATGCGGAAGCCCTTGACCTGCTCCTGCTCGGGAAAGCCCGGGAGCTGCTGGTAGCCGCAGTCCATGGTCTTGACCTGCGCGAGGGTGAGGTCCTTGAGGTACTTGCCGACGTACGGGTACATCGGGTCGCCGGGCGTGACCGGCGCGGTGTCGGCGCACTTCTGCGCGCTGACCTGACGGTCGTGGTTGACGACGACCTTCTGGTCCTTGGTGATCTGGGTATCCATCTCCAAGGTGGTGACACCGAGGCGCAGGGCCTTGGCGAAGCCCTCCAGCGACTCCTCGGTGGTCATGCCGATGCCACCGCGGTGCGCCTGGAGGTCGAAGTGGGTCTTCTGCGGGAGCAGCGATTGGGCACTGTCGACGGTCGACGCGTGCGCGGCCACCGGAACGGCGAGCGCGGGCAGGACGACGAGGCCCGCCAGAATGTGACGCAGGGACATGGTGCGAGAACCTCCGCTCTTCAGGTGCAGATGCCCTGGCCACGCTAGGTGGGAGTCGGTCGGCCCCGATGACCTCGCCGCGAGCGGAACGTGAACGCTCGCCGAACCTCAGAAGCACCTGCCGTCCGCCGACGGTCACCCGGTCGATGCGGTGACCGTCGGCGAACGCCCCGGCTAGCCGCCGAGGGTGACGTGCAGGACGCGCTCGTTGCTGTTGTTCGGGATGCTGTCCTTGTCACCGGTGGTCGTGGTGGTCAGCCACAGCCCGCCGTCGGGCGCCGGCTCGACCGTACGCAGCCGACCGTACGTGCCGCTGAAGTACGTCTGCACGTTCGTCAGGCTGCTGCCGCTGATCACGGCCCGGTACATCCGCGCGCCGCGAGCGCAGGCGACGTAGAGGGCGTCGCGCACGATCGTGATGCCGGAGCAGGAGCCCTCGGCGGTCGGGTAGGTGCGCGCCGGAGCGATGTAACCGGCGGTGCCGCAGGTGCCGCTGGTGCCCTCGCAGGCCGGCCAGCCGTAGTTCCCACCCTTGGTGATCAGGTTCGTCTCGTCCATGATCGAGTTGCCGAACTCCTGCTCCCACAGGCGGCCCTGCGAGTCGAACGCGAGCCCCTGCGGATTGCGGTGCCCGTAGCTCCACACGTAGTTGCCGAACGGGTTGTCGCTCGGCACGCTGCCGTCCGGGTTGAGTCGCAGGATCTTGCCCTCCAGAGCGGCACGGTCCTGGGCGTACGCGCCGTTCTGCGCGTCGCCGGTGCTGGCGTAGAGCTTGCCGTCCGGACCGAAGCGCAGCCGGCCGCCGTTGTGGTACTTGTTGCGCCGGATCCCGGTGAGCAGGACCTGTTCACTGGCGGTGGTGAGCCTGCCGTTCTCCAGCTTGATCCGCACGATCCGGTTGTCAGTCGGCGAGGTGTGCATGATGTAGAGCCACCGGTCGCTGGCGAAGCTCGACGAGATCGCGAGGCCCATCAGGCCACCCTCGCCGTCGGTGCTCTGCACGTTCGGCACGGTGCCGACATTGGTCTTCGCCCCCGTGGCGGGGTTGAGCTGGATGATGTCGTGCGCGTCGCGACGGTTGTACAGGACGGTCCCGTCCGGCAGCGTCACCAGCCCCCACGGGACGTCGGTGTCGGTGGTGACCTGCCGCACCGTGCACACCGGATTGGCGCAGGTGGCGCCGGTGCTCACCGCGACCGAGGCGCTGCGCGCCGAGACGTTGTCCTGCCCGTCGCGGGCCGCCACCTGGTACTGGTAGGTGGTGCTCGCCACCAGGCCGCTGTCGGTGAAGGTGGTCACCGGCGGTGCGCCCGTGACGGCGCCGATCTTCACGCCACCGCGGTAGACGTCGTACGCCCGGACCCCGACGTTGTCGCTGGACGCGGTCCAGCGCAGTGTGACGGTGGTGCCCGAGACGCTGCCCGTGAGCTGCGTCGGCGTGCTCGGCGGCACCGTGTCGGCCTGGCACTGCGGCGGGGTGATCGTCACAGTGGAGCTGGCCTGCGACACGTTGCCGGCGGCGTCCCGCGCGTTGACGTAGAGGCCCCAGGTCGCACCGGGCACGACGGTGAGGTTGGCGGACAGGGTGCTTCCGCTCACCGACGTCATCAGCTGGCCGTCGTGGTAGATGTCGTAGTACGCCACCGCCACGTTGTCCGTCGAGGCGTTCCAGGCGAACGTCACCGAGTTGCAGGTCAGTCCGCTCACCCGGGCGTTGCCGGGCGGCGTGGGTGGCTGGCTGTCGGCGCTGCCGAACGACGACGTCCAGCGCTGGTTGGCCTGCCCGTTGCAGGTCCAGAGACCGACCGTCGTGCTGTTGGCGGTGCCGCCACCGGTCACGTCGAGGCAGAGTCCCGACTGGACGCCAACGATGGTCCCGTTGGTGTTGATCTGCCAGCGCTGGTTCGACCCGCCGGTGCAGCCGTAGATCTGGACGGCGGCCGGCGCCGTGGTGTCCTGCCCGACGACGTCCAGGCACATCGTCGCGTCGTAAACCCGCAACTCGCCGGCCGCGGTGAGGGTCCACGCCTGGTTGGCCTGTCCGCCGCAGTCATAGATATTGACCCCGGTGCCGGCGGTCGGGCCGCCGCCCACCACGTCCAGGCACCGGCCGGACGCCGCGCCGACGATCGTCGACGGACCGGCCGCCGACGCCGGCACTCCGAGCGTCACGGCCACCAGCACTGCCACGGTCACCGGCGGCAGGAGCCGTCGTGGTCTGAGCCGCGCGAAAATGCTCATCCGTCCTCCAAGGTCGGGGCATCGACCGGCCCGACCCGACGCCGGGCGACCCAGCGCCCGACCAGACCGACGAGAAGGCAACATCGACCATCAAAGATGGATTCCGGGCACATGTCAACGATCTCGTTCGATCGAGGACAAACCACGTCAACAAAGCCGGCTCTCCACGGATCGGCCTTGATGCGGCGTAATGGTGTGGCGACACAGTGTGGCGGCGGGGCCTGCTCGCGGCGGCGCGGCGTGGTGGGGCCGGCGGGGCGGCGACGTGGCGTGGCGGGGCCTGCTCGCGGCGGCGCGGCGTGGTGGGCCTGCCCGGCGGCGCGGTGTGGCGCGGCGGCCCAGCAACCGCCGCGCCACCAGCGCCTGTCGGCGCCGAGCCGGACCGCCCGGTCCGCCGCTCCGGGCGGCCCCGCAGCGCAGTCTCCACCCGGCCGGGCGGGCCTCCCGGCGGATGGATCCCTGCGCGCACCGACGTCGTGCACCGCGATGGCGTCGGCCGGCCAGCCCCGCCATCGGCGGCCGGCGTTCGGGTCGCCGTGGACGACCCTGATCGACGCTCATCGAGGTCCGTCGGTGGCGAAAGTATTGGTACGGCGGAACTGCGATGTCAACGTTTCTCGGGAACTTTGCGAAAGGTCAGACGGCACAGGCGCGCCAACCAATAGTCGTCTTCGCTGGCCCTGACACTGGCCAGGAGATTGAACGCGCAACCGGCGTTGAAGAACCTCGCCAGGCGACCGGATTGACGCCGATAGTTCCGATGAATTTCCGGATCACCGCGATCGACGCTGGGCCTTCGGCGGCCGACGTGCCTGCGGTCCGTGCGTCGTCGCAGGTGGATCGCCACTGCTCCGCACCCGGATGACCGCGCTGCGACGACCCCGCAGCACTCCCGGAGGACTTCCGGAACTTATTGACTGCCTCGAATTTACGCTGCAATACTCCGATCTACCGTGATCGATGCACCCGGTGTCCGCGAGGTCGCGTCGATCTCCCCACCCACCACCCACCACGTCCGGACCGTGCTCTCCTTCCACACCGGGACGGGACCGGGCCGGTAGAAGGGGCACAGATGAACACTGTCTCCGCTGGCACGCTCGTACGGTCCAGGCCACTACGGGCGGCGCTGTCCATCCTCGTCACCGCCGCCGCGGCGTGCGCCGTCGTCGCGGCCACCGCCACCCCGTCGAACGCCGCCACCTGCAACGGCTACGTCGGCCTCACCTTCGACGACGGCCCGACCGGCAGCACCAGCGCTCTGTTGAACGTGCTGCGCACCAACGGCGTACGGGCCACCATGTTCAACGTCGGGCAGAACGTGCAGAACAACCGGTCGGCGGCGCAGGCGCAGGTGTCCGCCGGCATGTGGGTCGGTAACCACAGCTGGAACCACTCCCACATGACGTCGATGAGTCAGTCCCAGATGCAGTCCGACCTGTCCCAGACGAGTTCGGCCATCCAGTCGGCGACCGGCGTCCGACCCCAGCTGTTCCGGCCTCCGTACGGGGAGACCAACTCCACCCTCCAGTCGGTCGCCTCCTCACTCGGGATGCGGCAGGTGATCTGGGACGTCGACTCCCAGGACTGGAACGGCGCCAGCGTCAGCCAGATCGTGTCGAACGCCAGTCGCCTCCAGGCCGGTCAGGTCATCCTCATGCACGACGGCATCCAGAACACCCGGGACGCCATCGGGCAGATCATGGCCAACCTGACCAGCCGCAACCTCTGCCCGGGCATGATCTCGCCGTCCACCGGCCGGGCGGTCGCGCCCGACGGGGCCACCCCGCCGCCGAGCGGCACCACGCCGCCCCCCAGCGCGACGACCCCACCGCCCAGCGGCGGATCCTGCACCGCCACCGCGTCGACCCCCAACGTGTGGGGCGACCGGTACAACACCTCGGTGACGGTCAGCGGCAGCAACACCTGGACCGTGGTCGTGGCCCTCACCTCGCCGCAGCGGGTCTCCAGCGTCTGGAACGGCAACGCCAGCTGGGACAGCAGCGGCACGGTGATGACCGTACGGTCCAACGGCAGTGGCAACACCTTCGGCTTCACCACGATGTTCAACGGCAACAGCAGCGCCCGGCCACAGATCCGCTCCTGTAGCGCCGGCTGACACCTCGGACGAGTCCCGCGTGGCGACCACGGCAACGCCACGCGGGACACCCCCTGACCACGGCCCACGCCGCCGCCGCGCCCCCGATCCGATTCGGAAGTGCCGGGAACCACACCGGCCGATGTCGCGACTACCAGACATGTCACTGACCGAGCTGTCCGACACGCCGACGCCGGAGGAGTCCACCCCGGCGGAACTCCCGACCCGGCGCACCTCGCCGCTCGGCGCGCTGCTGGTCCGGCTGCACTTCTACGCCGGCATCCTCGTCGCGCCGTTCCTCGTGGTCGCCGCGCTGACCGGGCTCGCCTACACGGTCGCGCCGCAACTGGACGGCGCGCTCTACGGCGACCAGTTGACCGTGGCCGCGCGCGGTGACCGTCCACTCCCCCTCGCCGACCAGATCGCCGCCGCCCGCGCCGCGCACCCCACCGGCGCCATCGCCACCGTCCAGCCCGGGGACGGCGACCGGACCACCCGGGTGGCGTTCTCCCTGCCCGAGCTCGGCGAGAAGGTGCACACCGTCTACGTCGACCCGGACACCGCCGAGGTCCGAGGTCAGCTCACCACCTGGTTCGGGTCCACGCCGGCCACCACCTGGCTGGACGACCTGCACCGCAACCTGCACCTCGGCGTGGTGGGCCGGCACTACTCGGAGCTGGCGGCGAGTTGGCTCTGGGTGCTGGCCCTCGGCGGCCTGCTCCTGTGGTGGCGACGATGCAGGGCCTCCCGGTCCGCCGCCCGGCACCTGTTCGTGCCGAACCTGTCCACCGGCAGGGGTGTCCGCCGTACCCGGGGATGGCACGCCACGACCGGCGTCTGGCTGGTCGTCGGTCTGCTGTTCCTCTCGGTGACCGGCCTGACCTGGTCCCGCTACGCCGGAGCCAACTTCGGCGCCGGCCTCGACGCCCTCGACGCGCGCTCCCCCGAGATCTCCACCAGCCTCACCGCCGTCCCCGCCGAGAGCGGCGGCGGCCACCACCACGGGGACGCCCCGGCGGAAGGGGTCGTCGACCCGGCGGCCTTCGACCGGGTCCTGGCGGCTGCTCGTACGGCCGGCCTCTCCGGTCCGGTCGAGATGACCCCGGCACAGGAGCCGGGCACCGCGTGGACCGTCACGCAGATCGACAACACCTGGCCGGTCGCGAAGGACCGGGTCGCCGTCGACCCCACCAGCGCGACGATCACCGCCCGCAGCGACTTCGGCGACTGGCCCCTCCTGGCGAAACTGAGCGGCCTCGGCACCCAGGCCCACATGGGGGTGCTCTTCGGTCCGGTCAACCAGATCCTGCTCGCCGCGCTCGCGCTCGGGCTGCTCTGCGTCGTCGTCTGGGGTTACCGCATGTGGTGGCAGCGCCGGCCGACCCGCGTCGACCGTCGCGCGCTCGTCGGCGTACCGCCGGCCCGTGGAGGCGTACGTCGGCTGCCCCGGTGGGCGGTGCTGCTCGGCGCGGCGGTGACCGTGGCGGTGGGTTGGGCCCTACCCCTGTTCGGCCTCAGCCTGCTCGCCTTCCTGGCCGTCGACGTCGTCGCGGGCGTGGTGTCCCGGCGTCGGCGTCCCGGCGCCATGCCCGTCTCCCCGGCGCCGGCCGGGAGCTGACCCGTCGGACCCGAGTGGGTCGATGTCGCGCGAAGCACATCATCGGTTCGGCGATTTGTCCGGTTCAACCGCTCGAATCGACAAATTGGTGGAACGATGACTGTCGTGGGAACTGCCAATACCGCCATGCCTGCCATCTCGCCCCTCGCCGGTGAGCCGATCAAGCGCGCCGACGCCGAACGGCTTGCGGGGGTGCTGAAGGCGTTCGCCGATCCGGCCCGACTGCGCCTGCTCAGCCTGATCCAGGCCGCCCCGGAGGGCGAAGCCTCGGTCACTGACCTCACCGCGCCGCTCAATCTCTCTCAGCCGACCGTGAGCCATCACCTGCGGATCCTCACCGAGGCTGGCCTGATCGAGCGGGAGAAGCGTGGGGTCTGGGCCTACTACCGCATCGTGCCCTCGGCGATCGCGGCGATCGCCGACCTGCTGACCCCGCCCCGCAAGAGGCCGACGAAAAAGACCCGCTGAGCGGTCGCCTCTTCGGCGACGGTGACGCTGGTCGTCAGCGGACGCGGGCGACCGCGCCGTTGAACGACACGTCCTGCACGGACGGACGCGGCTGCGGCGCGTCGTCGGCGTGCCACCGCGCCACCGAGACGATGCCCGGCTCGACGAGTTCCAGCCCGTCCAACAGGGCCGCGAACTGCTCGGTGCTGCGCGCCTGGAAGCGGCCGTCACGGTTGTTGGCGGCCAACCCGGCGGTGACCGCAGGCGGCAGATGTTCCCAGGTCACGTGCGAGGCGACCACGTAGCTGCCGGACGGCAGCGCGCCGACGAGCCGATCGAGGATGCCCTTGGGGTCCTCGTCGTCCCGGACGAAGTGCAGGATGGCCACCAGCATCAACGCGACGGGCTGGGTCAGGTCCAACGTCGCGCGCAGGTCGGGATGGGCGAGGATCTCGGCCGGCGCGCGCAGGTCGGCGTCGAGGTACGTCGTCCGCCCCTCGGGCGTGCTGGACAACAGCGCGCGGGCGTGGGCGAGGACGATCGGGTCGTTGTCGACGTAGACGACACGGGCCGACGGGTCGACGGCCTGCGCGACCTCGTGGGTGTTGTCGGCGGTCGGGATGCCGGTCCCGATGTCCAGGAACTGCCGGACCCCGCGCTGGGCCAGGAAGCGCACCGCGCGTTGCAGGAACATCCGATTCTCGATCGCGGCGAGCCGGATGGTGGGCATCGCCGCCGCGAGGGCGTCACCGGACGCCCGGTCGGCGGCGAAGTTGTCCTTGCCGCCCAGCAGGTAGTTGTACCTGCGCGCCGGGTGCGCGACCGAGGTGTCGATCCGGTCGGTGGTCGCAGGGTGTCCGCCGTACGACGTCATCCGGCCTCCCCCATCGCTGCGCGTCCTCCACAAGGTACACACCTCGGCGGCGAGGCGGGTGCCCGCCGACGCCGCGCTCAGGAGGCGCAGCCCTCGCCCGCCTCGGCCGCCTCGACGCCGCGTACCCCGGCGAGGATGTCGGCGGCGGTGTGCGCCCGGATGCCGGACTGCGCCTCCTCGGCGAACTGGGCGACGACCGCTCGGACGTGCCGCTCGGCCGGCGCGGCGAGGCCGTCGTAGATGGCCTCGAAGAGTTCCCGCGCCGGCCGCCGGAGCCATCCGACGGGCAGGAGGTCCAGGGGCAGCCGCGGGTCGAGGGTGGGAAAGCGGCGGAAGGTGTCCATGACCTCGGTACGCGTTCGGACGGCTGCCGCGCCGTCGACGCGCTCCGACCGCGCCTGCGGCACCAGGGGCGTCCACCGCCGAAGGAACTCCTCGTAGTGCCGGCCGATCGCCTCGATGTCCCAGGCGTCGATCGGAGAGCGCTGGGCGATGGCGTCGAGGTCGGCCTGCCGTCCACGGAACACCGTGACGGCGCCCCGGGTGAACCGGGCGATCTGGGCTCTGCCCGGTGGGCTCAGCTCGTACGGCGAGATCCACAGCCCGTCGTACAGGGGCGCGTACCCGAGCCAGCGGAGTTGGCCGCGCAGGGCCCGCCGCTGCGCGCCACGGTCCTGGGGCAGGGAGAAGGCGACGATGGTCCAGCAGCCGTCCCACGCGACCACCTCGGTGGTCGCGGCCAGGATCCAACTCCCGCCGCTGGACAGGTTCGCGGCGGCGGCGCGGCTGAGCCGGTAGAAGCTGCGTCGACCCTCCCGGCTGCCCTCCAGCACACCGCGCCGGGCCAACCGGCTGATCGCGGCACGCGCGCCGGCCGTACTCACGCCGGACTCGGCGAGCAGCGCGACGAGGGCCGCGGACGGGACCCGCGCACGGGTTCGCAGCGTGTAGTCGGCCAGCAGGGTCACCGCGAGGTCCTGCGGGGAACTGCCGGCCTGCCGCCGGGGCAGTCGCGGCGGCTCGTCCCCGTCGTCGGGATAGATCTCCTCGATCGGGAAGGGGTTTGCCACAGGCGCTCCCGGCTCGGCTCAGGGACGGTGCACCGACTGTAGACGGACCGCCCGGGCGGCGGCGTCGGCACCAACGGCTTCCGATCGAGATGCATCGATTGACACTTCAGCGACCGCGAGGAACACTATCTGCTACGCGACGCCGTACGCAGCCGGGCACAGGGCGAGCACACGTAGTGGGCGAGGCGCGATAACCACGGGAGTCGGGCGCACCCGTGACCGCACAGCGCGCGACCCCACACCCACCCCGCACAGGTGATCGAAGGAGCCATCCCCGTGAAAATCCGAAGGAAACTGCTGCTCGGCCTGGTCACGTCACTGGTGGCGGCCGGCCTGGTGGCCCCCGCGCTCCAACCCGCGTACGCCGCCTCCCTCACCGAGGTGACCACGTTCGGCGACAACCCGGGCCGGATGCGCATGCACGTCTATGTTCCGGACACCCGCCCGACCAGGCCGGCGATCGTTGTGGCCATGCACGGCTGCGGCGGGTCGGGCCCCGGCTTCTACTCCGGGAGCGAATTCGCCGCGCAGGCCGACCGGTACGGGTTCATCGTGATCTACCCGTCGGCGACCCAGCAGGCCGGCTTCGGCAACTGCTTCGACACCTGGTCGGACGCCGCCAAGCGCCGTGGCGGTGGCAGCGACCCCGTGTCGATCATCTCGATGATCCGCTACGCGCAGCAGCAGTACGGCGGCGACCCCGACCGGGTGTACGCCACCGGCAGCTCGTCCGGCGGCATGATGACCAACCACATGCTGGCTCTCTACCCCGACGTCTTCAAGGCCGGCGCGGCGTTCATGGGTGTCCCCTACAACTGCTTCGCCAACGCGGCCGACTACCCGCCGGGCAGCAGCCAGTGCACCGGCGGCAATATGAACCGGACCCCGCAGCAGTGGGGTGACGCGGTGCGCGGGGCGTACCCCGGCTACACCGGCCCCCGCCCACGGGTGCAGTTGTGGCACGGCACCAGCGACACGCTCGTCCCGTTCTCGCTGTTGCAGGAGACGATCGAGCAGTGGACCAACGTGTTCGGGCTCAGCCAGACACCCACCTCCACCGACACGCCGCAGACCAACTGGAACCGCCGCCGGTACGCCGACTCCAGCGGGACCGTCCAGGTCGAGGCGTACAGCATCCAGGGCGCGGGGCACAGCCTGCCGGCCGGTGGCATGGCCGCCGCCGCCGTCGCGTTCTTCGGCCTGACCGCCCCGCCGAACCCGACGACCCCACCGCCGAACCCGACGACCCCACCGCCGAACCCCACGACGCCGCCGCCGAACCCGACGACCCCGCCGCCCAACCCGACCACGCCGCCGCCCAACCCGACGACCCCGCCGCCGAACCCGACCACGCCGCCACCGAGTTCGGGCGCGTGCCGGGTGGGCGTCGCGATCAACGCCTGGAACAACGGGCTGACCGAGAACATCACCATCACCAACACCGGAACCAGCGCCGTCAACGGCTGGTCGCTCGTCTTCACCCTGCCCGGCGGCCAGAGCATCACCTCGGGCTGGAACGCAACCTACTCGCCCACGTCCGGCCAGGTGACCGCCCGCAACGCCGCCTACAACGCCAGCATCCCGCCGAACGGATCGGTGACCATCGGCTTCCAGGCCACGCACACCGGCAACACCGCCCGGCCAGGTGCGTTCACCCTCAACGGCGCGACCTGCGCGATCGCCTGACCGACAGCGAGCCGTTCCGACCAGATCGAGCCGGCCCCGTCGCCCACGGCGGCGGGGCCGGTCCGACTCAGTTCCCGGCCGGCACCTGGTCGACGACCTCGTCGTAGCCGACCGCGCCGGGCGCCGCCGTCGGCGCGTAGATCACGCGGAGCACGCCCGTCGGGAACACCTCGGTCGCGGTGACCCGCAGGTGGTACGGCGTGTCGCCATCGTCGAAGAGCCGGCGCCCCTTGCGGGCCGCCACCGGGTGTACCAGCAGACGCAGCTCGTCGACCAGCCCGGCGGCGAGGAGCTGCTGGACGACCGAGATCGACCCGGGGATGAGGATGCCCTTGATCCCGGGGTCGGCCTTGAGCGCGGCGACGGCCTCGGGGAGATCGCCGGCGACGAGCTCCGAGTTGCGCCACGAGAAGTCCAGGGGCTGGCGGGAGACGACGACCTTACGGATGTCACCGAGCTGCTTGGCGAACCCGGCGTCCTCGCCACCGGCGGCCTCCCGGTCGGGCCAGGCACCGGCGAAGCTGTCGTAGGTCACCCGGCCGATCAGCAGCACGTCGGACGTGTCGTAGTCCTCGGTGACGGCGCGGCCCATGTTCTCGTCGAAGTACGGGAAGTGCCAGTCCGGGTCGATCTCGGCCACGCCGTCGGCCGAGATGAACAGCGTGGAGATGACCTTCGCCATCGCGGTGCTCCTTCACGTGAGGTGCTGTCGGGCTCATAGACGGGCACAGCATCGCAAACTCGTACGACGGTTACCGCCCGCTGCGGCCGGAAACGCGGACGAGCCCCGGACATCGGTCCCAGGGTTCACCGGCCGTCAGGGCAAGAGAAGGCCCGCCCCGGGTCACATCCTCCACGGGATACGCAGATCCCAGGGCGGGCGGTCCGGCTATCAGGGAGCCTCGACGATGGGCTTACGGAACGGGCCCCAGCCCACGAACCGGTCGTACAGGGCTCGCGGGCTCGGCCCGTCGTGCGGGTTCAGGTGGTACAGGTCGCGCATCGCCTCGTACAGCAGCCCGGCCAGGTAGATCGACAGGCTCGG
>NZ_JBNCKS010000048.1:0-55094 GCF_049841635.1 Micromonospora sp. DT44
CTACCTGCACCGGCTACCGACAAACCAAGCAGCCTGAATAAGATCAACACATCGACCCTGTCCGTCAAAACGGGTCAAGCCCACTGGTCGGGTTGGTCGAGGAGATGCGCGAGGCCCAGACGCCGCTTGACGCCCTCGGGGTGACCGACCCGGCCAGCGATCTCAGGTCCGCTTTCGACTGCTCGTACGCGGCGTTGGGCGAACCGGCGGCGACTCTGTTCCGGCGGCTCGGCCTGCACCCGGGGCCGGATCTGACCGCGGCAGCCGCTACTAGTGCCAGCGGGCTGACGGTCACCCAGGTCCGGCCACTGCTTGCCGAGCTTGCCGGGGCGAACCTGATCAGCGAGCATCTGCCGGGCCGGTTCATCCTCCACGATCTTCTCCGTGCCTATGCCGCCGACCTTGCCGAACGCCTCGACACGGACGAAGACCGTCGCTGCGCCACCCAGCGCCTCATCGACCACTACGTGCACAGCGCCGATACGGCGAACCGACACTTCGGCAAGCCCAAACACTCGCCGGTCGAGCCACCGCCGGCGGCACCTGGCGTGTCCGCCATCGAGCCGGCCGACGAGCAGAGGGCGCTGGCCTGGTTCGATGCGGAGGTCGCCAACCTCATCGCCGTCGCGAGAGCGGTGGAGAACGCCGCGCTCGACTGTCACGTCATCGCGTTCGCGGCCATCCTCGAGACCTACCTGAGGCGGCGGAGCCTCACACGGCTCTGGGTGAGCTTGCAGGAGGCGGCTGTCGGCGCCGCTGAGCGTCTCGGTGACATGGCTGCCCTGCGCGCCGCCTACTCGTGTCTCGGCGGAGCGCTGACACAGATGGGTGACCGTGACGAGGCGATCCAGCTCTACCTGCGGGCCATCGGCCTGGGTCCGGATCCCGACCCCGTCCGTCAGGGCGGGATCCACCTCAGTCTCTCGGACGTGTTCATCCAGCTTGGCCGCTATCCCGAGGCGATGACCGAGGCCGACCGCGCGCTGACGCTGTTCCAGGCTGGAAACGACCGCGACCGTGAGGCGGCGGCGCGCAACGATATCGGCTGGATCCACTACCTCGCCGACGACTACGAACAGGCGCTGGCCAGCTGCACTGAGGCACTGGCGCTGTTCGAGGCGGTCGACAACCGGTCCGGTCAGGCCTACACCTGGGACAGTCTGGGTCAGGCCCACCACAAGCTCGGCCACGAGGACGAGGCCAGCTACTGCCACCAACGCTCATTGGCCATGCTGCGTGAACTCGGCCATCGCTACCCGGAGGCGACGATCCTCCTGCACATCGGCGACTGTCACGAGGTCGGCGGGCGGGAGACCGAGGCGCGACTCGCGTGGCAGGAGGCGCTGGCCATCCTCGAGGCGCTCGAC
The DNA here is from genome assembly GCF_049841635.1 of Micromonospora sp. DT44. Taxonomy (NCBI): domain Bacteria; kingdom Bacillati; phylum Actinomycetota; class Actinomycetes; order Micromonosporales; family Micromonosporaceae; genus Micromonospora; species Micromonospora sp. DT44. The sequence continues at coordinate 1,368 of NZ_JBNCKS010000048.1, forward strand.
CACCCCGACGCCGAGGAGGCCCGAGCGAGGCTGAGCAGGTAGCGATCCGAGCAGCGGAGATGATGCCAGATCAGCGTGCTCCGACGCCTACCGCCCGCCAGCCGTGGTGAGCCGCAATCACATGGCGTGCGGCCCACCGCGACAGGCCGATCGCCGAGGTGCCGGTCAATTGCGGAACGCTGCTGCCTAGTGACCGGATCCCGCTGTGTAGAGCTCATCTTCGCTGATGACCGGTGCGGCGTTGTCCTCGGGGCGTCCGACGCGTGCGGCCGAACTGAAGAGAGGCCCGCGTGCCGGGTGCACGGGAGCGAAGGCGGCGAAGCCCTGCTCTTTCGGGATGTCGTCGTAGACCGCCTCCATCCCGCCACGGAGCAGGTAGGTCTCGTGCCAGAAGCCGGTACCGCCGCTGTCGCGCAGGAAGTTGCGCCACCAGATTCGGTGTGGTTCCGAACGGGCCCAGGACAACAGGGAGGGCAGGTCTCGCCAGTACTGCCGAATGCCGACGTGCATCGGGAACAGCGACCACAGCAGGGGCTCATGCCGCAGGAGACCCTCGGGGTTGTCGCTGGCGGATCGGCCGATCTGCGGGCCGTAACCCATCAGCGTCCTCAGGCCATAGAGCCGGTTGACGCGCATGCCCAGATAGACGACCACCAGGTCCGGGTACGGCGACAGGTCGACAGTTTGCCGATTGACACTCGTGTTCATCGTGGACTCTCCTAGTTCCGTAGTTTGTGTGGGCGGGGCGAGGGCTGTTCGTCGTTGAGGATCAGCCCGCGACGAAGCGCGCCGCCATCCGTGGAGCTGGCCTGCTTCGGGCGACGGTCGTGACGTACAGGACCAGGCCGGTGGTGGTGAGTACGAAACCGGCCCAGACGGTGGACAGGGTGCCCCAACCGGCCTCAAGGGCGATTGCGCCGCCGATCGCGCCGAGAGAGTTGGCCAGGTTGAGGGCGGCCAGGTTGAGGGCACCCATCAGCGTCGGGGCGTCGGGGCCGAGACTGGTCAGCCGTACTTGGATGCTGGGGATCGCGTACATCATGGTCGCGCCGACGCCGAACAGGCACGGCAGCAGAACCTCGAGGCTGCTGCCGGCGACGCCGATCAGCACGAGGAGTGCCAGAGCGCCGCCGTAGCCCCAGGTCAGACCGCGATCTGCCGAGCGGTCGGCCACGCGGCCACCGAGATGGTTGCCTACCGCCATACCGAGGCCGAAGACGGCCAGTGCGAGCGGAATGACTGAGGCGTCCCGCCCTGCGGCGTCGGTGACGAATGGACCGATGAACGTGTAGACGGCGAAGATGCTGGAGATGCCGAGCGCCGCGACGACGACCATCAGCCATACGTTCGGCCGACGCAACGCCCGCAACTCGTTGGCGACCGAATTGCCGCGCAGTTCGTCGGTGCGCGGCAGCCACGCAACGAGGGCGGCGCCAGCGAGCAGACCCACGGCGACAACGGTCCAGTACATGACACGCCAACCCGCGTACTGGCCAATGAGAGTGCCCAGGGGGGATCCGGCGATGGTGGCGATGGTCAGGCCGCCCATCACGGTGGCGAATGCCCTGCCACCCCTTCCGGGTCCGTAGACGTAGGCGGCGACCACGGCTCCCGCGCCGAAGAACGCACCCTGCACGCTGCCGGCGATGAATCGGAAGATGACGAGTGACGTGATGTCAGGAGCCAGCGCGGAGAGCCCGTTGCCGACCAGGAACAGTCCGATCAAGCCGATCAGTAGTCGGCGCCTGTTGGTCCGTGCGGCCAGCAGGATGATCGCCGGAGAACCGATCACCACTCCGAGGGCGTACGCGGTGATCGCGTACGTCGCGACCGGAATCGACACGTCCAGGTCGGACGCGAAGAGCTGGATGATGCCGTTGCTACCGAACTCGCCGGTACCGATCGCGAAGGTGCCCAGCGCCAGCGCCAGCAGCGTCGACCTCGGATGATCCACGGGTGGCGTGGTTGAGGCGCGCCAGTTCTCTGCGGCGGCACACTGACCCTCAAATGCCTGCTGGTGCATCGCGTTCCTCTGCAGATTCTTTCGTGTGAGCGGGCTTCGGGCATGCCCGTAGGCCGGTGGGCGACGCAGACCGGGGCAATACCGAGGTGACCTTCCCGTCGCGACTGACCAGGGCCGGGCTGGTGGAACACCACCAGCCCGGCCCGGGCCAGTCGTGGGCCCGTCTCCTGCCCCTGCTTGCGCCTCGTCAGCGCGCGGCGCGCTTGATGAGTTCGGCCGCGGCGATGGGCTGCGACATCATGGCGACGTGTGACGCGTTTACCTCCCGGACCTGCGCGCCGGCCCGCTCCGCCATGAACCGCTGCGCCTCGGCAGGCAGCACCTGGTCGTTGCGGGCAACGAGGTACCAGGAAGGGATGTTCTTCCAGGCAGGTACGCCTGACGGCTCTCCGAGAGTGCGTGCGTCGGCAGGCCGCTGCCCGGTCCACATCAGCTCGGCGGTCGCCTTCGGCACGTCAGCTGCGAACACCTCCCGGAAGAACTGCCGTTTGATGTACCCGTCGACGAGGCCGGCCTCGTAGGGCCGGAAGTCCAGCGCGGCCTCATTGAGCTTGCTTCCCGGGTACTTCGTCTGTAGACCCAGCAGCGTCTCGCCCTGATCGGGCGCGAACGCGGCCACGTAGACCAACGCCTTCACATTCGGGTTGCCGGTCGCCGCGTTCGTGGCGACGATCCCCCCGTACGAGTGGGCGGCGAGCACGATCGGGCCGCTCAGAGTGGCGAGGACGCTGGCCAGGTACGCGGAGTCGGAGGTGACGCTGCGCAGCGGGTTCGCCGGAGCGATGACCGGGTATCCGTCGCGGATGAGGCGAGTGGCGACGTCGTTCCAGCCGGAGGCATCGGCGAAGGCGCCGTGCACGAGTACCACCGTGGGCTTCGGCTGATTGGCCGGTCGCGGGTGGGCCTGTGCGGCGGGTGCACCAAGCGCAGCCCCGGCTGCGGCCGCGGCGGAACCGGCCAGCAACGTTCGGCGGGTTGTCGTCATTGATATGAGCCTCTCGGTAGTCGTTTCCGGACGAGATTCTGGTTGAATCTAGAAGCCGTTGCTTGACGGACACTGAACGGAAATGCAGCGCGACTGCCGGGCGATTTCCGTGTTCGTCAAGTCGATCGGCCTAGTCTGCGGCCATGACATTCTCGAAGAGCGAAACCGCTGCCAAGTGGGCCCTGACGATCCACTTCGTCTGGTACGTGGTCGCCAACCTTGCCCAGGTCGTGGTCTGGTGGTTCGTCACTCCGGACCAATTCTTCTGGCCGGTCTGGTCGATCGCCGCTTGGAGCATCGGGCTGGCGTTCCACTTCTGGGCGGTGCGAAGATTCCTGTCCGCTTCGCACAACTCCTGGCAACTCCGCCCGGGGCGCTGACGGTGTCATTCCTCTCGGAGCTCGTCCGTGATCCATTCACGGTCGGGGCGCTCGCGCCGAGCAGTTCGGGGCTGGCACGGACGGCGATGGTGTCGGTACCGCGAACCGGTTCGCCGGTCATTGTGGAGCTCGGACCCGGCACGGGTGCTTTCACCACAGTCATCCAGCAGCGCCTCGACGGCCGCGCTCGAACAGCTGCGGCGCCTGCTCGGCGGCCGCGGTGACGACCGCGCCACCCATGCTGTGCGCCACCATGAGGCAGGGCCGCCGCCCCCGATCCGGCGGATCTGTTCGACGAGGGTTGCGGCGGCCGACGTCGCGGTGACGCCAGCCGTCGCGGCACTCTTCAGTCCGTGACCGTCGAGGTCGACGGTGACGGACTGAATGCCGCGGGCGGCCAGCCGCGTGGCCACCGGGCTCCAGCATGTACGGGTATAACCGACTGATCTCAAAGATGTCGGTCGCGGAGCGGGGTCTTCGTCCCGGGCTCAGCACGCAAACGCGTCCAGCTATGACGGGACGGCGGCAAGTTCCGCGGCGCCGAACGAGACAGCGAATCGCTTGCACCAGATGCTGACGCTGCGGAACGCCGCCGGGTCGACTCCAGCAGCCAGCCGGTACACCTGATCACCGTGGTTACCTTTGAGCTTGCCCAGTTCCGCGTACCGGCCGTCGTCGAACACCCGCCAGCCGGCGGTGCCGGTGCGAACCCGTTGATCGGACAACCACACACGTAGGTCGGGGCCGTCGCTGGTGTCCAGCCCGTCGATCTCCAGTTGGTGACTGCCGTCCGGGTTGCGGACCATCCGGACCGTGCCGCTGGTGTCGTGCTCGTGTGTGACGAAAGTGCCCTCTGCGAGGACGATCGGCGAGGCCGGAACGTCCGCAGCTTCGGATGAGGATTGAGACGGCTGCGGCATGGTGGTGGAAAGGGGCTCCGCCACGACCGTGTCGGTGAACAACCGCCAAGGCTGGAACCAGTAGAGCGCTCCTGCGACACCGACGCCGAGCGCGGCAACGACGATCCAGGTGACAGGAGTGCGGAGAGGACGGCGAGTCACGGTTCAAGTCAAGCCGCCGGACTTCCTCGCGGCCAGGCGGGGCCGGATTACCGATTGCTTACGACGTCTGACGGACAATCCAGCCGAAGTTGTGGGCCGTTGCGAGGCTACGGAAACGGCCGGGGGCCGGCTCAACCGGAAGCCGGCCCCGCGTCGGGGTGCGCCCTTCGACTGTGCCATCCACTCCGGACGGCCCAGCGCTGGCAGAGTCAGGCGAAGAGGTTGCCGGCGAGGTCGGCGTAGAAGAGGGCGGGGTCGCGCGAGAGGGAGGCCTTGACGTTGGCGGTGGGCCTGTCGGCGATGACTTCGATCTTGCCCGCCTCCAGCCCGTCGAGGGCCTGGCTGACCACCTCGTGGGGCGCGAGCTTGGGGATGTCGACGCCGGCCATCATGTCCGTGTCAGCGATCGCCAGCGCCAGGGCGGTGACCAGAGTCTTCTGGTCGGCCAACTCGAGTCGGATGCCGTTCGTCAGGGACCACTCTGCGGCCTTCGAGGCGGCGTAGCCGTTGCTGCCGGGGGAGAAGGTGTACCAGCTCAACGCCGAGATGACGTTGAGAATGGCGCCACCGGCCAGCCTGGGCGCGAACGCCCGGGTGACGTTGAGGGTTCCCCAGAAGTTGGTGTCGAAGTCCTTACGTATGTTCTCCGTGGAGGGGCCGAGTAGCGGGGCGTCCGTGGAGGTGCCGGCGTTGTTGATGAGGATGTCCAGGTCGCCCACCTGGGCCGCCGCGGCCTCGATGGACGCCGGATCCGTGATGTCTATCTGGAGGGCGGTGGCACCGGGGATGTCGATGCTTTCCACGCGTCGGGCGGTCGCATAGACGGTGGCGCCGCGGGCGAGGAGTGCCTCGGCGAAGGCCTTGCCGAGGCCGCGGTTGGCGCCGGTCACGAGAGCTGTCGAGCCGTTGATTCGCATACCGACACGCTAGAACCTCACGTTGACGTTAGAGGCAAATACTGCGAGGTGAATCACGGCCGCCCGCATGCGCAGGAGGCATCGCCCGGTTCAGGGCGACCCGCACAGCTACTGATGAAGCCCGGGCCGGTCGGATCACCAGAGGCCGGCCTTGCGTCACTGGTCTTCCGGGTCCGTCGGGCGTCGACGCGGCGCGCGGAGTACCGCGGCGCCCAGGAGCCCGCCGAGCGCGTGGCAAAGGCTCACCCCGCCCAGCAGGACAGCCACGCCGGCGCCGGCCGCCCCGCCGGCCAACGCGGATCCGATGGCGCCGGACGCGCTCTTCAGGCCGGCGCCGACGGTGAACACCTGGGTGTGCAGCTCGGGCGGCGCCTCCCGGCCACGCACCACCAACAGGGAACAGAACATCAGGCCGTTGATCAGGCCGCTGATCGCGAAGGCAGGCAGGTAGACGGCAGGGGCGGTGTGGAACGCGGCGGCTGCGGCGAACGGGACGGCAGTCGCGAGGAGACAGACGAGGATGACGTTCTCGGGCAGCCACGAGCGCAGTGGGAAGTACACATACAGCAGTGATCCGGCCAACGCGCCCAGCGCGACGAGGGACAGGATGACACCGGTCAGCGAGGTGCTGTGGACGCGCTGCGCCATCAGCGCGGCGGTCACCGGTAACGCGCCGGCGCCCAACTGCCCGAGGCAGCTGCCCAGCGTGACCGAGCCGAGGGCCGGCCGCCTGACGATGACCTTGGCGGCGCCGAGGAAGTCGGCCCCGCGCAGGTGGTACCTCTCCGAGCGCTCGCGTCGCGCCAACGGCAGCGACCACAGCAGCAACGAGGCGGCGGCGGCCGAGCCGGCGAGGCCGAATACCGCGATCCGGCCGCCGAACGCGCCGGCCAACAGGGCCGCCGCCGACGGTCCGACGATGCCCGCCAGGCCGTACAGGGTCGAATCGATGCCGTACGCGCTGTGCAGGCGCCCGGGGACGAGCTCGCTGAGCAGGCTGGTGAGCCCGCCGCTGAGCAACGGGCCGACGCAACCGGCAGCCAGCGCGGCGGCGACGGCCACCCATCGGGGAGACGAGCCGGTGGCAACCGCGGTCAGTGCGAGCGCTGTGGCGTACACCAGGAGCGCGCCGCTGTAGAACACCCTGCGCCGGGAGGTGGCGTCGGCCACCGCGCCGACCAGCGGCGCCGCGACCACGTGCGGGACCATGAGCGCGGCGACCAGCAGGCCGCCGAACCCGGCGCTCCGCGTGGTCTCGACGGCCAGCAGGACGAGCCCCACGCGGGCACCCTCGTCGGCCAGCCGGGCGAGTGAGGCGAGCACCGAATATCGGACCAGATTGCTCCGCTCGCCGCCGGCGTCGCGCTGGTCCGCGCCGGCATCGGTGAGCGTCATCTCCCCTTGGGCCACCGTCGCTCCTCCCGCTGCGCCATCTGCTGGGACTTACCCCCCAACCGCCGTTCCGACCCACGGTCCCACCGGACCGCTGAGGGCATCTCGATCGCCCTTCGGAAAACAGGCCTTGGCGCTGCGCCGGCAGTTGGTCGGGCCCGCCGCTCGTCGCGTGGGCCTGCGTGGGTTGTTCAGCGGCCGCGGGTGCCGGAGGCGGCATGACATGCGAATCGGCGGTGACCGTCCGAGTGGCGGTCACCGCCGATTGCGTGGTCGAACCGGTCAGGCGGCGGAGCAGGCGGTGTCCAACTCCTTGATGGCTGCTTCCAGAGCCTTCTTGCTGGGCTTGGCGTCGGCGGACTTGTTGTACGCGTCACTCAGGGCCGTCATCTCGTTCTGGATGTTCTCGGAGGCGGTGGTGACCGCGTCGTTGGCGCCTATCGTGTGCGCCAGGATCGCGACCGAGCCGGCGGTCCATTGGGCACTGACCGCGAAGTGCCCGGCTGGCGGGCCGATCTTCTCGACCTTGGCGATCTTAGTGGCGTTGTCCTTGATGTCCTTCTTGATGTCGGCGCAGGCCTTCACCGTGGCCGCGTCGTTGGCCGCGGCGCTGGTCGTGGTGGTGGTGGCCGGACTGCCGGTCGGGGCGGCGCTCGAGGCCGCCGGGGATGGCGCGGTCGCGGCGCTCTCGGATTCGGGTTGCGGATCGCAGCCCGACATCGCGATCGCCGCCGCGACGGCCAGGCCAGTCAGGACGGTTCGAGTTCGGTTCATCGATGTTTCCCCCGTGATCTTCATGATCGGCGCACGCTACCAGCCGCAGGCGATCGGGTGGGACCAGTTATCGGGCCATCGGCGGCCCTGGCCGGTACGTCGTCGCTCGACAGCGGGACCGGCTCGTCAACCCCCGATGGGCGTTCGACGGGCACCGACGGGCCAGAGAATCGTGGTCGGAACGCCGTGGCGCCGCGCCCAGTCGACGGTCCGGTCCGTCGACGCGGGGTGCAGGCCAGGATTGCCGTCCCACACCGCCACGAGTCGCCGCACCCGTCGGACCAGCTCCCGGTTGGCGACCACGTACGCGGCGGTGCCCGAGCGGTCGTATCCGGTGTGGACGACCGTTGTCGCCCGACCGAGCAGCTCGTCGAAGACCAGTCGATTCTCCGGCCGGATGACCGCGACCCGGTAGTCGAGGGCCGGCAGGATCACCTCGTAGGTGCCGCCCAGGTCGAGGATCGTGCGCGCGAAGACCTGGTCCGCGCCGGCCGCTAGGCAGGTCACGCCGTGTACGGGCCGGTCGCTGATCCGGCCCAGTTCGACGCGGAGCGCGTCGGCGACGAGCAGTTCGGTGTCGCGGGTCAGGTTGATGTGCCCGGTCACGCCGACGCGGACCAGGCCGAGGTCAGGCGGCATCCGTCGGGCCTGTCCGCTGCGCGGGCACCGGGGGTGCCAGCCGGATCAGCTCGAACCCGCTGTCGGACAGCACGTCGGGCAGTGCCCGGACCCCCTCGCGATTCTGCTCCCGCACGTGGGAGGGCAGCTCGTCCCACGGACGCAGGGCGGGGTGCCGCCGCTGGGCGTCGTCGCGCGGGTCGCCGTACGTCCAGCCGTCCCCGCGCCGTTCCCGGCACCACCGCTCGTGCTCCAGGCGGGCGAGTTCCTCGATCCCGTCGTCGATGGCCCGCCCGGCGTCCGAGGCGTCAACGGCGCCGCCGTGCCGGGGCGCCACGACGCAACCGAAATCCAACAGCTTGGCAGCGATGTCCTGGACGTAGGCCCGGTTGGCCCGCCGCAACGACTCGGGTAGTCGTGACCAGTCCACCATCGCCGGGGCGGCGCCGAGTCGTACCCCGGCGCGCTGCTGGGCCTGGACGTACCGTTCGTGGATCAGCTGGGCCAGCCGCTCGGTGAGATCTTCGGCGATCAGCCGGGCGTCGCAGGCGTGGGCGAGCACCGGATAGAGGCGGAGCTTGCCGTGCACCTCATCGAGCAGGTCGTGCCGGGAGTCGCCGTGAAAGGCCGCGGCGAGCGCCGCCTGTCGGTAGACCGGCACGAACACGGCACTCTCGGCGCCGTGCCACAGCGCGGGCGTGTCCAGCACGAACCGCAGGCCGTTGGTCTCGTCCGGCGCGCACACGTAGATGCGGTCGTAGCGGTCGCGGCCGAGACCCACGACGCCGTCGAGATCCAGGTCGTACGCGGTCAACTGGCAGACGGTGGCCAGGAACGGGTAACGCGAGGACGCCTGCGCGATCTCGGTACCGGCATCCGGTGCCACGACGTCCACCCGCAGGGGTGGCACGGCGTGGCCCCCGAGGGTGTCGGCGCGGAGCGCGCGCCAGTGCCGGGCGGTCTCCACCAGGAGAGCCCGGCGGAAGGTGCCGGTGCCCGCGATGAGGATCCTCGTTGGTCGGACTCCCGCGCTGGGCAGCGGGTGGTGCCGGTGCAACGCGCGTGCGGCGACGTCGTCGACGTGGAAGTAGTCCAGCCGCAGCCGGCTGGAACCGGCGGCGCCGAGCCGTCGGGCCTGCAGGGACAGACACATCTCCGAGTCGTGAACCAGGATGTAGACCCGCGGTGGTTGTCGTCGTTCCTGGATGAGCCGGTTGGCGGTGTTGGCGATCGCGTGGTTGCGGTCGTCGTCCTCGCTGCAGGCGTAGATGGTGTGGGCTCGGGGCAGGCCGGCGCCGCGCAGCACCTCGGGGCTGGTCGGGTCGCCGACCACGCCGAGGTACCGGCGCCGCCGGTACTCCAGCGGCCCGAACGGCTCGGAACGCACCACGACCACACGTTCACCGTCGGCGAAGAGCCGGTCGGCGAGCATGTGGGCGAACTGGGAGTCGCCGCAGACCAGGACGTGACCACGTGCCCGCCGGGCGCGCAGGCGGCGACTCTCGGCGGCCAACAGCAGCCGGCTGGCCTCGGCCACGGCGAGGAGCGTGAACAGCGGGGCGGCGAACCGGGCGACCTGTAGCTGCCACGGGTAGGGGCCGGCGTTCTGGAAGGGTTCGGCGCCGAAGACGAAGAGTTGCAGGTCGTAGTAGAGCACGTCGTACGGATCGTGGGCGACGTCCGGGCGGGCCTGGAGCAGGCGTTCGAAGCCGACATAGCCGAGGACGAGGGCAGCCAATCCGATCGAGCCGAAGAGGACCCGCAGACTCCAGCCGGTCGGGCGGGACGAGCCGGCGACCGGATCCGTCATGCGCTCATGGTATTTGACGAGGTCGATCGGGCTGTCGCTCGACGCGCACGCGGCTGGGCACCGATGGCTCCGGTTCGGTTTACGGGAAGTCGTCGGGTCCGGTGTCGGGCAGCGTGGCCAGCAGTTGCCCGGCCAGCCGCCGCACCGCGCCGCCATCCTCCTGATGCGCGAGCCGCACGAGCACCTCCCGGGTCCGGGTGTCCCCGTCGTTGTGACGGGTCAACGCGAGCAGCGCGGTCCGGCGGATCTCCCAGTCATCGTCGTCGGCCAGCCGCAGCAACAGGTCCCGTACCCCCGTGCGACCGGCGAGACTGGCACCCAGTTGCTCCACGGCCCGGCGGCGGACCTCCAGCGCCGGATCGTCGCGGACCAGCCCGACCAGCAGCACCTGGACCTCCGGGTCGGTGCCGAAGTGCTCGCCGAGGGCGGCGGCGATGCGGGCGCGGATCGCCGGGTCCTGGTCCGACAGGCGGCGCATGAGCCGCAGCGTCACCGCCATGGACGCCGAGCCCTGCCGGGTCAGACAGCGTACGGCCGCGTCGAACACGGTCGGGTCGGTGTCGGACTCGACGCATTCCAGCAGCACGTCGGTCACCAGTTCCGCGCTTCCGTACGCACAGAGGGTCTGTACGGCGGCCAGCCGGATGCCGACGTAGCTGTCTCGGCGGGCCCGCCGGCACAGTGTCTCGATGAGGCCCGGGGCGTTGCCGTGGCGGGCGAGCGCCTGGGCGGCGGCGCACAGCACGTTCGGGTCGGGGTCCCGACTGACCTGCTCGGCAAGGCACTCCCGCACCTCAAGGTCCGGTGGGTCGGCGAGGCGGGCCAGGCTACGGGTGACCCGTAGCCGGACGATCGGGTCCCGCTCCTGGGAGGCGCGGCTGATGAGCAGGTCCCGGGTCGCGTGGCCGAACAGCGGTCGCCCGGTGAGCAGTTCGACCGCGGCGAGCCGGACGCTAGCTGTCGCGTCGCGTCGAGCGCTCTCCAGCAGCAGCTCCCCGGTGCGGTGGTCGGGGTAGGCCTCGGCCAGCGCGCGCACCGCGGCGAGGCGTACCGTGGCGTCCTCGTCGACGTGAGCCGAGCGGGCCACCACGGTCCATCCGGTGTCGTCGGCGCGGTCCCGGTCGATCAGAGCGGAGACCGCGGCGGCCCGTACGGAGGACTCCTCGTCCTGCTCGATCTGGTCGATCAGCCGGGCCCTGCAGCGCCCCTCCGGGTCGGGTACGAGCGCCAACCGCTGTACGGCGACCACGCGGACCCGGGCGGACGTGTCCGAGCAGGCCAGCTTCAGCAACAGCTCGGTGTCCTCCGGACTGGGTCGCTCCGGCAGCAGTTCGGTCAGCATGCAGCGTCGGACCTCGTCCGGGGAGTCGCCGGTGATCCGCCGCAACGCCGTGGTTCGTGCGGTCTCGGCGTACTCCGGCAGAGCCAGCAGACGCTTCAGCACGCACTGCACCACGCCGGGATCGGTGTCGGTGGCCAGCAGGCGCTGCATCGTCTCGGGTGCCTCCGGCAGGTCGGCGCAGCGCGTGCTGAGCACTCCCGCGGCGGCTCGCCGCACCGCGACGGCGGTGTCCCCGGTGGCCCTGGCCAACACCTGACGGACGTCGTCGGAGAGTTCGGACCGGGTGCCGAGGGACTGCACGGCCAGCGCCCGCACCGCGAGATCGGGAGAGTTGGCGAGCTCGCACAGCACCTCCACGAATTCGGAGCCGGCGCCGAGGTGGGCGACCAGTGCGCGTACGGCGGCCTGCCGTACCGCGGTGGAGACCTCGGCCTGCGCCTGGGCGAGCAGGATGTCCCGGCATTGGCCACTGTTGCCGCCGGTGGCCTCGATGCGTCCGGCGGCCTCGGCCAGCCCGGCGACCAGGGTGAGGCGGGCCTGCCGCTCGCGGCCCTGCCCCAGCTCCCGGACGAGCAGGTCCTCCATCTGCTCCTCGGCGGTGGACAGCACCGCCGCGATCCGGGTGGCGAAGGGAGAGCCGGATCGCCAACTGGTCCGGACCCCACGGCGGCGGTACCAGTGCAGGAAGACCTCCCGGCCGGGCCATCCCGGGCCGAGAGTCCGGATGGAGGACAGCAGCTCCTGCTCGGTGAGATCCACCAGGTTCGGGTCGTCGGCGGAGATGCCATGCTCGATGAGACGCACGACCTGGCGCAGCAGTGCGTCGCCCGCACCGGCAAGTTCGGCGGGCTGCGGCGCCTCGGCCACGCACTGCGCCGCAAGCACCAGGTTCCATGGCGGCCCGGTCAGGTTCAGCGGGGGCCACAGTTGAGTGGCCTCGGTGGCGAGCAGGGTGACCAGCTCGTTGGCGACCCGGGCGGGCAGGGCGCCGGCGACCAGTCGAAGCACCTCCCGCCACGACGGGTCGGCCCAGCGCTCGCGAAACAGCGAACGCAGATGATCGAGGCCCGAGGCGGACGGATCGCGCTCATATCTGTCCACGATCTCTTCGGCACAGAAGAACTCCAGGAACGCGCGGTGCACGAACCCGAACAGTCGTAGGCCGTAGCGCTCCAGGATGAAGCTTCGCTGCCGCAGTTTGTCGATCATCGAGTAGGCCATGGCGAGCGCCCGCTCATTCTCGAAACCGTAGAACTCGACGAGGTTGTCCCGGAAGATGCGTGCCAATTCGTCGGACTCAATGTAGTTGCCGGCGGGGCCGGACTCGCGGAACTGCATCCAGTACGCCAGGTGACGCAGCAGCCGACGCTTCGCCTGTAGGTCGAGCGACGGCACGTCGCCGTGGCTCTCGCGCAGTTGCTTTGTCACATCCCACTCGGAGATCAGTACGTCGGTCACGTGCGCGTAGATCCGGCGTCGGTTGCGCGGCAGCGGGTGACCCCGCCCGACGATCGCCATGAGCATCAGCAGCAGGGGGTTGCCGGCGATCTCGCGCATCGCTCGGGAACTGCTCACCACGTCGAGGATCTGCCGCCGCTGCCGCTCCGCCTCCGCGGCCGACGTGGGCATCACGTAGCGGTACCAGTTGTCGAGAAACCTCGCGATCTGCTCGTCGTCGAGATCCTCCAGGGTGAAGTGGTCGAAGCCCGCGTTGGCAAACGTGTGCCGCTGGTAGCCGGCCGCCCGCGACGTGACCACGGTCAGCACTCCCGGGTATTCGTTGGCGAATGTGGCGATCTGCGCGGCCACCTCTTCTCGCTGCGCCGGGTCGAACACCTCGTCCAGGCCGTCGAAGAGGAACAGCGCCTGGCCGCCCTGGCGCAGGTACGCCTCCAGCACGTCCTGGTCGATACCGGCCAGCCCCTGCTGGTGGCGGTGGCCGACGTAGTCGAGCAAACCGTCGCACCGGCCGTCCCCGTGATGGGTGGCGTAGGAGCGCAGCTCGATCAGGACGGGTAGGTACCGGTCCAGCGCACTCAGTCGAGGCTCGACGCAGATCCCGGCCAGCGTCAGCGCCAGGTACCGCGCGGCCGCGGACTTGCCGGAGCCGGGGTCGCCCAGCAGCACGATCGTGCGCCGCCCCGGGTCGGACACCACGTCGAACAACGACAGCTCGTCCTTCGCCGCGTACTCCTCCCAGAGCCGCTCCACCTCCTCCGGGTTCACCACCCCGGGGAGCCCGCCGACGTCGCCGCCCGGCGTGGACCCGGCCCAACGCCACCACGCCAGCGGCATCTCGGGTCGCGCGTCCTCGTGGACGCGGGGCTCCACGAACACGTTGGGTAGCCCGACGGTGAGGTAGCCGATGGTGGGACGCGGTGAGACCGCGTCCACCGAGACGGCCTGGTATCGCAGCGACAACTGCTTGTAGTACTGGTTGCGCACCACCGTCGGCAGGTGAGTGTCCGGGTCGGCCGGCTCGCGCGCCGGGGATCTGCCACTGCGTACGTCGGCGAGTGCGGCGGTCACCTTGGCGGTGAGGTCGTCCACGCCGGAGAAGAAGGCGCAGAGGTGGCGCTCCTTGAGCTCACGGCGCAAGGCGACGATCTGCTGCCAGTCGGCATCGCGGTCGATCATGTCGACCGGCCAGGGTTTGTCCTCCGCGAGCAGGAAGACCAGGCAGGGTTTTCCCGCCGCGAGCGCCTCCCGGTACTCCAACTCGGTGATGGAGGACTCCTGGCCCGGCGGTCGGAACCCGTACCGCCAGGCGAACAGCCCCACGTAGAGGTCGCACCGGCGCACGTCGGCGAGGCAGCGTTCCAGTGGCGGCCGGATGTCGGCGCCGTACGCCTCCATGGCCACGTCGTCGATCTCCAGACGGCGAGCCACGGCGTGCACGGCAGCGCGGTATTCCAGCAAGTCCTTTTGGGTGGCCGAAATGTAGACCTTCATGAACGGCAAACTCCAGAGGGTGGCTGGCGACCGCATCATTGAAAATATCAGTCGTTGTCACGTCCGTCCGACCCGCGAACACTCCGAACACCCGTCGTACATGGGATTCCCGCCGACCCCGTGCCTATGATGGCCACCAACGGAAACGGATCCGGGCGGTCGAATCGCGCCCTCGTAGAGTTGTGGTTGTCCGATGCGGATCCGTGTCAGTGCCGGTCGCGAGGGGTGTACGTCAATCAGCATGAGCCGCGTACGCGGGACGAGCGCGGGTCGGTGGCAGCGTTGCGGAGGAAGCCATGCTCACGGTCGGTGAGGTGCACACCAGTCTTCTGCAGCACAGCACGGCGTTGGCCCAGGAGCAGAGCGCCGACGTGCTCAGCCTGATCGAGGGCGAGGCCGTACTGACCTCCCGGCGTCCATCGCTGTACGCGGTGTCACCCGATGTCCGCACCGGTGTCGACTGCTGGCTCCCGAGCGCCAGAAAGCGCCAGTTACGTGGGGTGGGAGCCGTCCTCACCCGGGCCATCGTCACCGGTGGCCGGATCGTGCAGGCCTCCTCGGTCATCCACGTCGTGGCCGGCGAACGCCGTCGGCCGTGGTCGCACTACCTGGCCAACCCTGGTGTCCTCGAGACCGTCGGCAAGCTGGACGTCGCCGACCTGAGCGCGGGCTTCCTGCACGGCGACAACGCCGACGTGCTGAACCTGGAGGCGATCACCGGCAGGGTGCTCGACGGTGTGCAGATGTCCGACCTGCTGGACCGGCGCCCGCCCCTGCGCACCGCCCGCACACGGCTGCGCTGGACCGCGCAGACGGACGACCGTCCCAACCGGGACGTCTCGGCGGTGGTCACCGTTGATTCGCCCACCCTGCGTACGGTCGAACTCGTGCTCGCCCCGCAGGACGTGCCGGCCGCCGTGGCCGGGCTCTGCGAAGATCTCGCGTTGCACGACTGGCTGCTGACCATCCTGTCCTCGCTGGTGGAGTCCGCGGTCACCCGATCGGCCTCCGGGCAGGAGCACGTCGAGCGGCTGCGGCCGGTGCTGGAGCACCTGCTGCACCTGTGGCTGCCGGGCGCGCGGGTGCACCCCCGACTGCGTCCGATCTGGGACCAGTTGGAGCAGGTACCCGGCTTCAGCCGTCAGTGGAATTCGTCGGTCAACTGGATCCGGGACCAGATCAGCGTGAGCAACATGGCTCTGCTTCGCGACCTGGCCGGCCGGATGGCCGTCGACGAGCCGTGCGGGCGCTGAGCACACTCAGTCGCTGATGAACACGTAGCTCAGCCGGTCGACCAGCTCACTGGGTAGCTGCAGGCCCTCGCCGCCGGCCCGTTTGGCGACCTGCTGCGCGACCACCGGCGGCACCGCCACCTGGCCGAGGATGGTCCGTACGGCCAGCTCCACCGGCAGGTACTCGGTGCCCATCAGGGTCAGCGTGCGATACGCGCAGAACGGCGCGGCCGCCGGGTTGAGCTGGACGATCGACGGCAGTTCGTCCCAGTCGGTCGGCAGCTCGCCGACGAGCTGGCGCGGCTGCGTCATCGTCTCGCCCCGATGCCGTAGCACGCCGAGTCGGGTCATCTGCCAGACCGAGGCGAGCAGGGCGCAGGCCCACACCCGGGCGTTCGGCTCGTCGGACCAGAGCTCGATGTCGACGAAGATGGAGTGCCGGGGATCGCCGGACTGCAACGGCGGAGACCACGGACGTGGCAGGGTCATCGCCGGCGCGTCGACGTGTCCGGGGGACCGCTTACCGTTGGACAGCCAGCCCGACTCGCTCAACGGGGGACGACTCCCGGTGGTGCCCCGAGGTGGTTCCACCACCAGTGTGTCGACCACCAACCGGGCCAGCTCGGCGCCGTCGTGCCGGGCGAAACTGGACTCCCGGGCCACGTAGTCCAAGGTCAGGCCGTGCTCCGCCGCCGCGCTCTGCACCTGCGGGATCACCTCGCGGGGGGTGCCGAAGCGGTGGAAGTAGTCGTCCAACATGAAGCAGGTGCTGATCCGCGGCTCCCGGGAGGCGGGCAGCCCCCGTCGAGCCAGCGCCGGGATCGCGGCCGACCAGTCCGCGATCCGCTCGAACTTGCGCCTAAGCTCCTCACACCCGTCGCCGAAGTCCTCCGCGTAGAAGTGCCCCAGCTCCACGGACAGATGCGAGTACGCCACGCTCTCTGTACGACGCACCGCAGCTGCCTCCTGGAACCTGACATCCATGCCGATCACGCGGTGTCCCATGCCGTCTCGTCGAAAAGCTTCTCAGTCAGGTCAACGAAGGCGTCGACCGTCTTGACGTTGGCAATTTTGGATTGCACGTCGTGGTCGGAGATCAGCTGCTCCCGCCACTGCAGCAGAGGATCCAGCGGCACCACGCCGAGCAGTGTCGTACGTCCGACACCCCGTCGTCGGGCCAGCTCCGACAGCTCCGCGTCGCACTTGCGCAGAAAGGCCTGCTGGGCGAGGCCGAGATGGCCGACCTCGGGGCCACGTGAGTCGATCACCGCCGTACGGATGAAGCGCAGCGACTCCCGTAGCCTCTCCGGCTCGTGGCCGTACTCCTTGCCCATGGCCACGATCCCACCCGCCTCGAAGGCCAGGTCCGCCGCCGCGGTGACGTGCTGGGGAGTCCACCGGTGAAAGACCAGCCAGCGTACGGCGACCTTGCGCAGGGTCGAGGTCGCGGTGGCGGCCAGCGCGATCTGACTGGCGTACGACCGGCCGGCGCTGAGGTCCACCAGGGTCAGTTCGAACTCCTCCTCCAGTCGGAGGAAGAGTTCGGCGCAGCGCTTGGCGATGTCGTTGGTGAAACCGAACTCGCTACCGTTGCGTTGCCCCGGCAGGAGCACCAGCGGACCGGACCCGATGGGCCGCTGACGCAGGCTGGCACGTTCGGAGGTGCCCCACACGTCCAACTGCTCCGGAGACGGGATCTCCCCGCGCAGATATCGGTGCAGGCCGCCACCGTTGGGCCCGGCGCCCTCCACCCCGTTGACGGCCTGCGGAATCTGGAACGTGATGCCGGCGGTCGGCGAGCCGAAGTCGTAATCCAGGTAGCAGGTGGGGTGACCGGACAGCGCGCTGCGATAGGCGATGTTCGCCGCGGTCACCGACCGACCGGTGCCGCCCTTGTGTGACGTGACGAAGACCAGCATTCAGATCCCCTCGCTGGCCTTCTGCTGCCCGGTGGCGACGTCGTTGAGTAGCAACAGGAGCGTGTTCACCAGCGCCGCTGCCGTGCCGGGACGCTCGTCGACCAGCAACTGCGCCCGGCCCAGGCTGGCTCGGATGCTGCGCATGCTGCGCTGCATCGCCTCACCGTCGAAGGTGCCGCGCATCAACTCCCGATCGAACAGGTATTCGGCCTCGTCGATGAGATCCTGTGCGTAGTCGGCCAGCCGGCCGGCTCGTGGGAACGGTCGCTCCCACAGCAGTTGACCGGAGGTGACCAGCGCCTGCGCCACCCGCACGGTCAGGTACCAGGAGGGTGCGTCCGGCTTCGGCGCCAAGCCGGGGAAGGCGCCACTGGCGTGGTCCCACAGCCCCTGGTGCCGGCCGTCCGGGATGCGCCGCAGCAGCAGGTGGTCCCACACCTCGTCGGCCAGCTCGAGTAGTTCACTGCGCCGACGGGCGTTGCTCAGCAGACCGGCGACGGCGGCCGCCCGCTGTAGCAGCACCACGGAGAACTCGTTGACGTTCCACGTCATGATCGGCTTCGACGTGTCGTCGTTCAGGGTCACCCGCTTGCCGGGCGCGTGCACGAACAGCGCCGGCTCGCCGGGTGACGCCCGCCGGGTGATTCGCGCCCGCTGCGCCAGCTCCACCAGTACCGAGGCGATCCGCCCGAGCTCCTCGTCACCCCCGCGCCCGACGGCGAGCAGACCCTTCACGGCGAGCGATGTGGTCTGGAGTGTGTAGTAGTCGGTCCGGTCACCATCGGTCGTCCGCCAGGGAATGTCCTCGATGGGCCACCGTCGTCGGTTGCCGAAGGTCGCCACCGTCGCCCAGTACGTCCGGGTGAGCTCCCAGCGCAGTTGCAGTGCCCGGGACAGCCGCTGCTGCTCCTCGTTGAGCAATCCGAGTAGCCGGGTGCGTTCGGAGTTCAGGTCCTCAATGGCGTCCATCGCGATCACGGTGAAGTAGAGGTAGGGGGCGTTCTCCGCGGAGCCCTCACGCTGTCGGCCGATCGGCTCGGTGGTCGGGACCTCATCGGTCCCGGAGATGAGCCCCCACGACCAGCCGCACTCGAACAGCATCTCGCTGTTGTCCAGGTCCTCCGTCACCCGACCCGAACCGATGACCACGCTACGCAGGCTCGCCATGGTGTCCCGCAACTGCTCGCGCAGCGCCGCCACCAGCTCGCGGCGCGGCAGCTCGTCCTGATTGACCATGTCGCACAGACGAATGCCGTACTCGTCGGTGGAGGTGAAGACGAAGGTGCTGAAGCTGCGGAGCAGGCCGACCATCGCCGCCGTGAGGCGCACGCTCGCCATGGCCTCCAGCTCGTCCAGTTGCGCCAACAGGTCACGCCGCTGGGTGGACCCCCGGTAGACCTTGACGAAACCGATCGTCGCCAACGTGAGTGTGACCGACACCGCGAAGGAGTCGACGATGTCCAGGGAGCGCTGCTCCTCGGTGAGCTCCGGACCGCCCTCCAGCGGGGTGAGGTAACTGCCACCGCCGAAGATCGGGGTACCGGCGTCGTCGGTGTACCGCCGGAAATAGTCCATCATCACGCTGACCAGCCGGCGGGGAATCTCGATCGCGCCGCCGAGCGGGCTGAGCGCCTCGATCACCTCTTCGTCGGCGCGGTCCGGGTCGTCAAGTGACAGCACGGGGACCTTGGCCGCGGGGAGCAACAGGGTCAGCAGTTGCTCCGCGTCGCTGATCGAGTTGCTACCACTTCGGCCACCCCAGTGCCATTCACCGTTCGTCCAGCAACTGCGAACCGTAGCCCGCCAGATGTCGAGGATCTCCTGGCGCGGCTGCATCCGCATGATCCACCGCCGTCTGTTGTAGTCGTCGACTTGAAACCGCTGATATAGCCGTGCCCACGATGATCCCCGGTGCCGTACAACGTCATGGTAGCGGGCCAGTCGAGTGGCACTTGAAAGGCTTCGATGGCCGCGTGTCGGCAATCCGGCCAATCGGACGCGGGGGAATGCGCCCCTGCCATGCTGCGCCGACAGCGCGATGCCGGCGCATTCCACCGGCAGGCCTGGGGGCTATCCGCGGGTCCGGCCGGTGGCCAGCAGCATGCCCACATATCCGTCCCGCAGCGGCGGCTTGGGTCGCACCTCGTGGACGTCCAGGTCGTACGCGCCCGCCGCGATGGTTGCCACCACGTCGGCGCGCTCCAGTGCCACGGCCGGGAACCTCCGCCGACCGACGTGGTAGCCGACGGATCCGAGCATGACCGTCACGGCGAAGGGCGACCGGGGTCGCAGCGCGTCCAGAAACCGACCGATCGCGTGCTCGGCCTCGGCCTGGTCCGCTGAGATGGAGCAGGCGACGAAGAACATCGTCCCGGCGTTCCAGGCGTGCCTCGGCAGGGTGAAGACGCTGGCCCGCACCACCCGGCCCACCTGCGCCAGTCGTCGCCGCGGGTCCGCCAGTGCCGCGTACGCCGGGTGCTCCGCGCACACCTGCCAGTACGGGTCCCAGAGCTCGTCGTAGCTGTCGACCTGCGTGCGCAGCCAGTTCACGTTCGCCGCCGACCATTCACACAGGTCGACGGCCTTCGCGAACGGCAGTAGCGACATCGCCGGGTACAGATTTGCCCCCGACCCCACGTCGACGCACCGCGCGTCGGAGAGCTTCGCCTCGCCGAAGAAGTCTCGGATGCGGCAGAGGATCTCCCGATCGTCAGGCCGCAGATCCGCGTAGTTGTGTCGGACATACGCCTGCGGGTCGAAGCTGTCCCACTCGACATCGGAATTGACCTGCCTCGGCGACTGAATCGGCGAGCGTGGCGTCGACTCGCCGCAACCGCCCCCAGTCGCCGGGGTCAACGCCATGGACGGGCCTCCATCGGGTCGGCGGATCACATTGGTCGCTGAAGCGGCGCTCAGTGCACAGCCCATTATGTATCGATGGTGGTGTGGACTCACAAGTGTCGGAACCCCGCCGCCCACCCGAAATGACGACGATTGGACGGCGGTTCGGTGCCGCGCCGGCACGTGCGGACGCCGCCTCCGGCATCAGTCCCACCAGAGACTCCAGCAGTTCAAGCCCCTGACTGCTTCGGCGTACGTGCTGCCAGTCACGGACCACGGCGGCAAAGCGGGCGGTGTCGTTGTCGTGGTCGAGCGGCCCGGGCCAGCCGATCGATGGCCGACGCCGGTCGCATTGGCGGGCACGGCAGTCGATGATCGGGGTTCGGATCCGTGAATCCCGCACCGAAACCCTTGGCGAACGGCAGGTGGCCAGAGCTCCCGACGCCACCCTCCTAGGATGCTTTACAGGTAGTGTCGGAGTCTGCACTGGGCCCGTGACCCGTTCGGTCGGCTAAAACTGCAGTAACGGGATACGAGCGAGCCAGCTGGCACTTGTCGCTGACTTGTTTGTCGCTGCTTCGGGTAGTTAGCCGCATGAGTGGTGCCAAGGAGCGTTCGCCCGATCCGCTCTCCGGCGTCGACGCCCTGGCTACCGAGGTGCGGCAGACCTGCTCCGCGCCAGCGGTCTCGATCCGGAGACAGCCAACCGGCTCACCCGGGAACGTTTCGGCGAGGGCCCCTGAGGCGGCAGAGGGCATGACGTACCTGCTTCGGCCAGGTGGCCGGCCTCGTCACCTTCGCTGGTCGTACTCATCCCCGGGGTGGCGCCACGGCGGCGGGGCCTCGTAGCCGCGTTGGGAATCCAACGGGTTCTCGGGGACCAGGAATGTGGTGTGGAAACCGACGAACATGGTCCAGAAGTGGACCTTGCCGATTCGTTCGTCGAGCAGTCGGCCGGTCATCTTCGGGAACCAGAAGTACACGCCGGAGAACGCGGCGAAGACGATGGTGCCGAACAGGACGTAGTGAAAGTGCCCGACGACGAAGTAGCTGTCGTGGACATGGAAGTCGATGGGCGGACTGGCCAGCAGCACACCGGTGAGGCCGCCGAAGAGAAAGGTGACGAGGAGCCCGACCCCGAACAGCATCGGGGTCTCGAAGGTGAGTTGCCCCTTCCACATCGTCATTCCCGGGGCGCGCAGCGTCAGGGTGGTGGTGATCAGGTTGACTGATCCGAGGATGGTGCCGACGCCTGAGAGCGCCAGTCCGATGACCCAGAGGTTGCCGCCCACGGACCGGCCCTGGAAATGCCGTACCCCAGGCCGGTTTTGCGACCGTCGCGGGGAGGCGGACCCGGGGGAGGGCGGAGGGAAGATCAAGGCAGGGCTTCGTCGAGCTGGGCGGCATCGTTCCTGAACCGCCCACGACGCTGAGTGATCGGTAGGTCAGCCTCCGTTGCACTGATTGGTCAGTTAATGACGTCATCTACCTGCGTCAGCGGGGATCCGCACGGTCCAAGGTGGTCGGCGCGGCACACACCTCGACGGATTAGAAGGCACCCACCGCGGGATGTGGTGACGTGATCTGACCAGGCTGTTCTGCCACGACAACGGACGTCATCAGCTCTGCGGCTGTTGCCCCTGCGGTCCGGTCAGCCACGTCGTGACCTGCCTCAGCGGCTGGCTGCTGTCGACGATCTTCCTCATCCGTCGCCATGCGGCTTGGGCCGGAGAGGTGCCCAGCACGCCGCCGAGGCCCAGCACGCCGCCGCCAGCAGCCGCTCGGCTGTTCTGAGTCAGTTGCTGAGTGGTCTGTCCGAGCTGCTGGGTGGCCTGTCCGAGTTGTTGACCGATCTGCTGGGTCGTCTGCTGCAGCGTCTGCGACAGCGGCCCGTTGGGGCCCAGCGCCTCCTGCGCCGTCTGCCCGACCTGGTTCACGGCCGAGTCCACCGCCTTCACCACCGACTCGACGATCTGCGGGTTGCGCTCGATCGTGCGCAGGGCACTGTCGAGAATGCCCCGCAGCTCTTCGAGCCGAACCTCGAGCATCGCCTCGGCCTCGACGCCCCTGATGTCGATCTTCACCGTACCGAGATGGGCCTGAATCCCCACGTCCAACTGAAGTAGGCTGCCGAGCCGGGCTCGTAGAGAAACAGAGGCGTCCAGATCGTCGACCTCGACGTAGACCTGTTCGACCTTGACCTGCGGGATTTGAAGGACGACGTCCGGGTCCGACATCGTTTTGCTGCTGTGTCCGCCAGCCGGCTGGGGAAGGCCGGACCCACCACCTCCCGGGACGGCACGGCGTTCACCGGGCTTGGCGTCCTTCGGCCCGTCGGCAGCGTCAAGGCCCCGGCCCCGACCGGCGGACTCCGCCCCTTCCTCGGCGTCGCGCCGCCGATCACCCTGCTCACGCGAATGCGCGTACGACTCCCGCGCGCCCGTGTGACGGCTCTCCCGTTCGGCCATCCGCACTCCTCGGGCTAGGACGACCGGCGGCGTCGCGGTCTTGTGGGCCTGGACACCAGGCCGCGCAGGTCCTCGGGGAGTTCCCGCCGCCGTCGAGGTGAAACGGCGGCTCGCTCGTCCTCCCTCAGATCTATCGCGGAGGACGGTGGGTGAGACCCCGGGTCAGGCGCAACTGGTACAGACCGGCGCTGGTGATGGCGTAGAAGACGGGCAGCAGGAGGAAGACGGCCAGGCCGATCAGGGGAGCAACCAGGTAGCCGACCAATCCCGCGAGGACGTACAGGACGACCCCGGTGAGGGCACGGACTCGCTCGACGCGAAAGAAGTCGTCCTTGACCTGTTCCTTCAGCAGGTCCGGGTTCCGGGCCAGGTAGTGGTAGAACGCCAGCCACGTCGCGCACAGCAACGCGCCGATCAGCGCGTAGAACGCGACGGCCACCCGCTGGTCGGCGTTGTTGTGTTCCTGCAGCGCATCCGACACGACGATGGTCGGGAACGGCAGCAGCGCCGTGCTGAACAGCACGAACAGGTTCACGAAGTGCAGGCCACGATCGGCCTGTTGAATGCGGTTGAACGCCGCCTTGTGGTTGAGCCAGACGACGGCCACATAGGAGTAGGACGCGAGGTACGCGACGTACGAGGGCCACTGGTCGAGCAGGCCAGACAAAAGGCGGCCAGGGGGAACGTCCGGTACCCGAAGGTCCAGGACCAACAACGTGATGATGATGGCGAATATGGCGTCGCTGAACGCCACCGCGCGGCTGGTGTCTGACCGGGTGCCTAGGTCTGCGTCTGGCCCACTCACCGACTGCGGCTACCCGCGGTCCTTCGGGGCAAACGGCCGGACATCCGGACGTCGCATCCGGCCACCGGGCGCGTCGCGGTGGCCGGATGCGGGTGGTCGTCAGGGTTTGAGGACGACCTTCTCGCAGTTGTCCTGCTTGTTCTTGAAGATCTCGAAGCCGCGTTCTGCCTGGTCGAGCGGCAGTGTGTGGGTGATGACCCGGGTCGGGTCGATCTCCCCCCGTTCGATGCGCTGCAGCAGCGGTTTCATGTAGCGCTGCACGTGGCACTGACCGGTACGTAGAGTCAGCGCCCGATTCATCCACGCCCCAGCCGGGAACTTGTCGAGGAAACCGCCGTAGACGCCGATGACCGACACGATGCCGCCGCTGCGGCAGGACAGGATCGCCTGGCGCAGCGCGTGTGGCCGCTCGGTCTCCGACCGCACCGCCTGCTTCACCCGGTCGTACGCGTTAATGTGCGTGGCGCCGTGGGTCGATTCCATGCCGACCGCGTCGATGCACTTGTCCGGCCCGCGTCCGCCGGTCAGCTCCAACAGCCGGGACCGCACGTCCACCTCCTCGAAGTTCACCGGCGTGTGGCCCGCCCGCTCGGCCATCTGCAACCGGTACGGCTCCTTGTCGATGGCGATGACCTTCGCGGCACCGAGCGCACGGGCGCTGTCCATGGCGAACTGCCCGACCGGGCCCGCGCCCCACACGGCGACGACGTCGGTGGGCTGGATGTCGCACATCTCGGCGCCCATGTAGCCGGTGGGCAGGATGTCGGACAGGAACAGCACCTGCTCGTCGCTGAGGTCGGACTCGATCTTCAGGGGGCCGACGTCGGCGAACGGCACCCTCGCGTACTGCGCTTGGCCACCAGCGAACCCGCCGGTCAGGTGCGAGTAGCCGAAGATCCCGGCGACCGGGTGACCAAACATCTTCTCCGCGATCCCGGCGTTGGGGTTCGAGTTCTCGCAGCAGGAGTACAGCTCGGCGGCGCAGGCGCCGCACGCGCCGCAGGCGATCGGGAACGGCACGACGACCCGATCCCCGACGCGCAGCCGAGCGGGGTCGACGCCGCGGCCGACCTCCGTCACCTCGCCCATGAACTCGTGACCCATGACGTCGCCGTCCTGCATCGTGGGTATGTAACCGTCGACGAGGTGCAGGTCCGAGCCACAGTTGGCGGTGGAGGTGATCCGTACGATGGCGTCGCGATCATTGAGGATCTTCGGGTCCGGCACGTCGCGGACCTTGACCTTGTTGCGGCCGGCCCAGGTGTTCGCCCTCACGAGCCTGCCCCCTTCGCGAACTCGGAGTCCGACAGCGGTTGCGCCGGCCGCTGCGGGAACTCCCTGCGGGCCCGCTTGCCCCACGGGGCGCCCTCGGATCGGACCACCTGCCCGGTCTCCAGCACCTGCTTGAGCCGGCGCAGGTCGTCGTCGAGTTGCTGGTGCGGTTCCTCACCGAAGTACCTGGCGACCGCCTTGCCGACCGCGCCGCCCGGGACGTCGTACGACATGACGACGTGCACCTCGGTGCTGGAACCGTCCGGGGCGGGCACGAACTGGACCGTGCCGGCGTTCGGCACGTCGGCGTTCCCGGTGGACCGCCACGCGATCTTCTCGCCAGGCGTCTCGTCGGTGATCTCCGCGTCCCACTCGACGTTCTTGCCGAAGGGCGCGCTGGCGGACCAGTGGCTCGTACGGTCGCCGGTGGCCCGGATCTTCTCGAGGTGCGCCATGAACGTCGGGAGGTTGTCCAGGTCACGCCAGAACGCGTAGACCGTGGGTGGGGATTTGCGGATGGTTGTCGTGGCTGTCAGCTCCATGGGTCCTCCTTGGCGTGAGCCGCGAATCGCCGGCGACGAACCGGTCTTCTTGAGGCGGGTGGCCTGCACGGCGGTCAGCAGGTCCACCACCGTGATCCCGACGATGGCGCCAGTGACACCGACGAGGCGACGGCGGCGGTGCCCGCTACGGTGCGCGATGGCCACGCCGAGAGAGGCCAGGTCCATCGCGTCGCCCGCGACCCGGGTCCACGCCCAGATGCCCTTGCGCCGGCTCGTCAGAAGGCCGGCCGCATGGACCAACTCCCGCGCCCCGACGAGCGGCACTATTGTCCGGGAGGTCGAGGAGTCGTCCACCCCGCTGATCCGTCGCACCGTGTCCGGTGCCGCGAGCTGTGCCACGCCCAGGCCGAGACTCATCCAGCCGAGCCGGCGTCCTCGCCGTCGCACGTCTTCCTGCCTGGCCTGGGCGGACTCTCGCGTTGCTAGTTGAGTCACGGGTAGCCTCCGTATCCGGTCGCAGCCCGGCCGAGCCATTCCGGCTCACGGAAGTCCGAGACGAGACCCGTAGACGCCCGCATACCCCTCGGAAACCACCTCAATCCGTGCATCGGTCGCGGTACGGAGGTGATCCCTGTCCGGCGGCTCAGCACGGTGTACCGGCCACGACCGCCGGCAGCGGTACGGCCAGGTCGTCGTCGACGCCTGTCAAGCGCTCGTATCCGGATGGGGTCCAGAAGCTTCACCGGGGCGGCGCTTCGACCGGCGGAGCGCCGCTGCCGTGCGGGCTCAGGTCGGGTCCTGATCCTCCGGATCCTGAGCCCCACCGCGTCAGGCGGTCGCCATCTGGCGGACGTTCTCGCCCTGGGCGAAGACCTCGACCATCTTGGCGCAGAAGGCCGGAAGGTCATTGGGGTTGCGGCTGGTGACCAGGCCGTTGTCGACCTGTACCTGTTGGTCCACCCAGTTCCCGCCCGCATTGCGGATGTCGGTCCGCAGACTGGGGAAGGAGGTGACGGTCCGGCCGTTGACCATGCCGGTCTCGACCAACGACCAGGGGCCGTGGCAGATCGCCGCCACCGGCTTCTGTTGCTGGAAGAACGCCCGGACGAAGTCCATGGCCTGCGGGTTCATCCGGAGCCGGTCGGGGTTGACCGTCCCGCCCGGCAGCAGCAGGGCGTCGTAGTCGGCCGCATTGGCCTCGT
This sequence comes from Micromonospora sp. DT44, assembly GCF_049841635.1. Lineage (NCBI taxonomy): Bacteria > Bacillati > Actinomycetota > Actinomycetes > Micromonosporales > Micromonosporaceae > Micromonospora > Micromonospora sp. DT44. The sequence goes on from NZ_JBNCKS010000048.1 coordinate 27,864, forward strand.
TCACGGTCCGGTCCACCCGATAGCGGTTGGCCGGGTCGATGTCCTGGTTCATCGACTGGATCTCACCGGAATTCAACGAGATCAGGTGGACCTCGGCGCCCGCCTGCTCCGCCGCGGCTCGGGACTGGGTGTACTCCACGTCCTCCACCCCGTCGGCGGCGAGGCAGGCGATTCGTTTGCCGGTCAGTGGCTGCTGGCTCTGCGCCATCTTGAGGGCCTCTCCCTCGCGGCGCCGCCCCGTCGGCGGCGCCTCGTTTCGCTCGCGGTCGCCTTCCGGTGTTGGAACCGGGAAACAGCCGCCGATCGCCGATCGAGGGCGGACGGGGTGAGCCGCTCGCCGATCAGACAGAGCGCGGAGGAAGGCGGGACTGGTTCCTGCCGATGCGGGTAACGGACTGAACCACTGGCGCCGAGGCCCCGGAAAGGCCGACATGACTCTCCCTACCGCTTCCATCGAACTGCCCTCCGGTCAGACCATGCCCGTGCTCGGCCAGGGCACCTGGTACCTGGGGGAGCGCCCGGCGCGGCGACAAGCTGAGATATCCGCCCTGCAAGCTGGCCTGGACCTGGGCATGACGTTGATCGACACCGCGGAGATGTACGGCGACGGTGCTTCCGAGGAGCTTGTCGGCGAGGCCATTGTCGGACGACGCGATGACGTGTTCCTGGTCGACAAGGTGCTGCCGTCCAACGCGAGCCGGCAGGGAACCGTGCAGGCCTGCCGCCGCAGCCTGCAACGACTCGGTGTCGACCACATCGACCTCTATCTGCTGCACTGGCGCGGCACACATCCATTCGCGGAGACGATCGAGGCGTTCGCCGAACTCGTCGACGCCGGCGACATCGGGCAGTGGGGCGTGAGCAACTTCGACCTTTCCGACATGACCGAGCTACTCGACGCGGGCGGGAACGACTGCGCGACGAACCAGATCCTCTACAACCTCACCCGGCGCGGGCCTGAGTACGACCTGCTTCCGTGGCTACGTCAACACCGGATCCCGGTGATGGCGTACTCCCCGATCGAGCAGGGCAGGGTACTCGGCCACGACCAGGTGGCGGAGGTCGCTGCCCGGCACGGGGCGACGCCCGCTCAGGTCGCGCTGGCCTGGGTGCTGAGGCAGGAGATGGTCAGTGCCATTCCCCGATCGTCCAACGCGGAACACACCCGGGAGAACGCGGAAGCGCGCGACCTGCACCTGACCGAGGAAGACATCAGGGCACTCGACGTGGCGTTCCCGCCACCTGCTGGCCCGCAGCCGTTGGAGATGTTGTAGGGCCCGCAGCCGTTTCGGCGGGAGCAGTGCCGGTGCCGTGACCAACGGAAACTCGGCGAGTGGCACAAACGCCTCTGCGAGTCCGCCCTTTATGAAAGTGTTTGCTCTGAAGGATGCCGATTTCGACGGCACCCGCACGGGCAGATCAAGTGACAGGGGCGGACATGAGATGGCTGATCGGTGGTGCGGCCGCGATTGCCGGCGGGTTGGTGGTCCGGCGTCTGCTCGGTGCGGGTGGCCGGGGCAGCGACCAGTGGCAACGGGCTCAGGCCCGGCGGCGCGAGGCGAGATGGCATGTGGCGACGGTGAACCGACCGGCGGGTGACGTCGCCCCGGGCGGCCGGTTCCCCGAGCCGCTGGCCGGACTTGGCGACGCCGTCGAGGTCCAGGTCCGGCCGGCCGCCGGAGGCCGCGGGACCGAGATCGCCGTACGGCTGCGCGACGGCGCCCGACTCCCTGTCGCCGCCGCAGCCCGCCGGGTCACCGGCCGGGATCCTGAACAGGCGATCCGGGCTGCGCTGCGAGAGTCGAAGCAGCTGATCGAGACCAGTGAGGTCCTGCACCCGGACTATCCGCCCACGACCGAGCCGACTCCGATGAACAAGCCACTGCGAGTGGCCACCGCACAGGGTCGACGGGAGGGACGGCTGTGAAGGCGCTGGTGTGGGAGGGAGCCAACGAGCTCGCGGTGCGGCAGGTGCCGGAGCCACAGATCCGCAACGAGCAGGACATCATCGTGCGGGTCCGTCGGACGGTGACGTGTGGGTCGGACCTGCACCTGCTCGGCGGGTACATCCCTTTCATGGAACGCGGTGACGTCCTCGGGCACGAGTTCCTCGGCGACGTCGTCGAGGTCGGTCCGCAGGTACGCAACCACAAAGTGGGCGACCGCGTCGTTGTCTGCTCGTTCGTATCCTGCGGCAAGTGCTGGTACTGCCAGCAACAACAGTTCTCGCTGTGTGACAACGGGAACACGAACCCGATGATCACCGAGAATGTCTGGGGTGCCGCGCCCGGAGGCTGCTACGGCTACTCGCACGCACTCGGGGGCTTCGCCGGCAGCCACGCTGAGTTCATCCGCGTCCCCTACGCCGACCAGGGTGCCTTCACCGTTCCGGACGGCGTGAGCGATGAGCGGGCCCTGTTCGCCTCCGACGCCGCGCCGACCGGCTGGATGGGCGCCGACCTCGCCGGGGTCAAACCGGGTGATGTCGTGGCGGTCTGGGGTGCTGGTGCGGTGGGGCAGATGGCGGCGCGGGCGTCCGTGCTGCTCGGTGCCGATCGGGTGATCGTGATCGACCGGCTCGACAACCGGCTCCAGATGGCCCGGAAACATCTCGGCGTCGAGACGCTGAACTACGAGCAGCAGGACGTCAGCGGCGAGTTGCTGGAGCGCAGCGGCGGTCGAGGCCCGGACGTGTGCATTGAGGCAGTCGGCATGGAGTCGCACAGCAGCCGACCGCAATTCTGGTACGACCAGGTCAAGCAGCAGCTGCGCATCGAGTCCGACCGCCCGATCGCCGCCCGGGAGGCGATCTACAACTGCCGCAAGGGTGGCAGTGTGTTCATCCTGGGGGTGTTCGCCGGCCTCGTCGACACGTTTCCGCTCGGAGCGGTGATGAACAAGGGGCTGACGCTGCGCGGCGCACAGCAGCACGGGCAGCGCTACATTCCCATGCTGCTGGAGCGGATGGCCCGCGGCGAGCTGGTCACCGAACATCTCGCGACACACACCATGTCGTTGGACGACGCTCCGCGCGGCTACGACATGTTCAAACAGAAGATCGACGGCTGTGTACGGGCCGTCTTCCAGCCCACGAGCTGAAGCGCGCCCCCGGGGGCGGGCGCCTATCAGCTCCCGCCGCCGGGCCGCTTCCTGCCGTTCTCGTCCCGCCAGCCGCCGGGTTGGGGGTGGTAGCCGTAAGCGGCGGCTCGGACTGTTTCCTCGTTCTCCAGCCCTGAACCGATCGCGCCGCCGACGGTGGCCAGTGAGGTGGTGATCCAGGCCAGCGCCAGATAGTCGCCGGCATTCACCGCCCTCTGCAGGACCTGTTCGAGTACGGCGGTGTCGATCAGCAGCGCCGCGACGAGCACCGTTCCCACGAACAGCACCACGTAGGACACCGCCGTGGCCAGGGTCAGAGTGAGGATCGTACCCAGGTTGAACAGCCGTGCCAGCTCAACCGGCGTCTCGCGGCTCGGTTTCTCCCACAGGTCGTGCGCAACGATCAACCAGGCCACCAACGCGGTCAACCCGAGCACCATGATCACCGTGAGCCGGAGTCCGCCGAGGGCATCGCCCATCTGCCAGATGGTGTCCGTGGTGAGCGCGATCGCAGCCGTGCCGAACGCGCCGACCAGCAATTTGGACAGGCCCAGCAGTGCACGTCCAGGTCGGTTGGCTCGGACCATGCCGGTCAACAGGCGAACTCGGCCGATCAGCCCCGAGGCGAGGTAACGCCGCTCGCCGGAGTCCGCCCCGCCGATCACTCGATGAACGGCGGGAACACGCCGTTTCGTCTCTGCCGGTGCCCGCTCGGCCGGCGGCATCCGGTGGTCGGAGGCGTCGGCCAGAAGCCGGCCCACGAGATCCGGGACGGCTGCGCGGACCGAGTGCATCTGGCGCAGTCCCAGCGCGGGCAGGGAGATGATCCCGATGTGACGTTGGCCGGACGTCTGCGCGACCAGAGGCACCCGCTCGGCATGCAGTGGCAGGTCGGTCAGGCAGATGGCGACGTCCCACTGGTCGTCGGCGCGCCGCCTGGCAAGATCGTCGAGCAGTGCCTCCGCGCCGCCGTCGCGGCGCGGCACGACCTCCCCCCAGCCTTCGCGGACGGTCCACCGCACGTCCGCGCTCACCCGCTCGGTGAGCCCTCTGGTCAGCTCCAAAGTGAGCCGTGCGGCGACCCGTGCGGGGTGATCCGGTGGGGTTGCTACCAGTCCCACGACGATCTCCGCGCCATGTCGTTCGCTCTGGGTCACCGCTGCTCCTCACCAATGGTCGGGCTCGACGCCGACGGCGAGTACCGGGGGCGTTCAGGCGTCGTCTCGGCAGATCCCTTGCCGACTGACGTGGTGGTGGAGCCAGGCCGCCGAGGGCAGCGCCCCGACGATTCGTACCGCGCCGACGCGACGCCTGCTCGAACCGGGCGGCCCGCCCACGCAGCCTAGAAGACCATGCCGAAGGGTGCAGCGGGTTCGCTGGGTTGAGTCCTCCCGAAGACCGGCCGACACCCCGCCTCCGCCGACGAGGTGGGTCACCGCAGCCGGCCGTCGTGGGCGAGCAGGGCGATCTGGGTACGGCTCTCAAGATCGAGCTTGGTCAGGATGTGCGAGACATGGGCCTTCACCGTCGTCACGCTCATCAGCAGTTCGCCGGCGATCTCGGCGTTGGAGCGGCCTCGCGCGATGGCCAGCACCACGTCGCGTTCCCGGGGTGTGAGCAGGGCCAGTCGGTCGTTCGCCCGCTCGTAGGACTCGGCGCCGGAGGCGACCCGCTGCATGAGGCGGCGGGTCACCCCCGGAGACAGCATCGGGTTGCCGGCGGCCACCGCGCGTACCGCTTGGCTGATCTGCTCGGGTGGGGTGTCCTTGAGGAGGAAGCCGCTCGCGCCAGCACGCAGGGCTCGTAGCACGTGTTCGTCGGTGTCGAAGGTGGTGAGCACGATGATCTCGGGTGGTCGGTGGCGGCGGCGCAGGCGCTCGGTGGCGGTGATGCCGTTGACGCCGGGCATCCTGATGTCCATCAGCACCACGTCGGGCAGGTGCCGGTCCACCGCGGTGATCGCCGTGGCGCCGTCGGCGACCTCGCCCACGACGGCGATCCCGTCGGCGCCGTCGAGCATCAGCGTGAGCATTCCCCGTACGAGAGGATCGTCGTCGACGATGACGACCCGGATCGGCGGGGTCACGTCGGCCATGGCAGCCACGCGGTGAGGTGGAACCGGCCCGCGGCGTCGACGTGGTGGGCGACGCGACCGCCGGTGAGCGCGGCCCGTTCGGCGAGGCCGATCAGGCCGGTGCCGGCGCTGTCGGTGGCACCGCTGTCCGGTGTGGTCGGGTTGCTCACGGCGATGCTCAGTCCGGAGCCGGGCGCCCCACCGAGCACCAGCTGGACCGGCTGCCCGGCGGCGTGCTCGCGGGCGTTCGTCAGTGCCTCCTGCGCGATCCGGTAGGCGGTGCGGCCCACCGGCGGCGGAATCTCGGCCGGCGGGCCGAGCGGGTCGTCGATCTCTATCTGTTGCCCGGCGGCCCGCGCCTCGTCGATCAGGCGGGGCAGGTCGGCGAGGGTCTGTCCGGGTGGCGCGTCGGTCGGTTCCTCGGCGTCGTCGTTTCGCAGCAGGGTGATGACCTCGCGCAGCTCGTCGAGGGCGTGGTGCGCGCTGGCCCGGATGACTCCCGCGGCGGCGCTGAGCCGCTCGGGCGGCGCGTCCGGCCGGTACTCCATCGCTCCGGCGGCCGCCGCCAGCAGGGACAGCCGGTGGGCCAGCACATCGTGCATCTCCCGCGCGATTCGGTTGCGCTCGGCCGTCCGTGCCTCGCCGACCCGCCGTTCCTGCTCCTGCTCGGCCCGCCGGGCCCGCTCCCGCAGCGCCGCCAGCAACGCGTGCCGGGCCTGCGCCCAGGTGCCCCAGCCGAGCAGGGCCGCATAGGCGACCGACATCAGCACCAGCCGCCAGCCGTACGGCAGGCTGGGCGCCGGCCGCCAGAGTGCCTGCACCGCCTCGCCCGCCACGCCGATCGCCGCGACCACCGCGGCCTGTCGGAACGGCCGGTTGCGGGCGGTGAACAGCACCGCGAAGCTGGCCACCGGCGTGGCCACCGACGACAGCGCGACGAGCAGACCGGCCAGCACGCCGCCGACCCGCGGGTGGCGCAGGACCACCGGAACGAGGACCAGGGCGGTCACCGCCAGCGCGACGTCGAAGGCGGCCAAGCCGGCAGAGTTGGATCGGGTGGCGGACCAGAGCATGGTCGCGACGAGGACGCCGACCGCCAGGGTCGTCACGCCGGCCGGGACGTAACGCCACGTCCTCGGCCGCCTGACCTCGCACGCCGCGGCATCCACATGGCGCAGGCTACTGGGCTCGTCGTGCGCCGGACCACCTCCTTTGGTAGTACGTCGGGACGCCGGAGGACGTACCCGTCGTGGCGTCTCGACCGACGTGTCCGACCCGGCCCGGTCCGCAGACTCAGGCCATGACGAACAACCCCCTCTTTCGACGAGCCGCGGTGGCGGCCGGCGCGGTCCTGGTGGCGGTGGCCGAGTTCGCGCTCCTGCGCTCGGTGGCCGGCGTCGACCTGGCGGTCCGCTCCGGTGGCTCGACCCGGCAGGTCACGATGGGCGCGGTCATCGGGGCGACCACGGTCGCGGCACTGGCGGGCTGGGCGCTGCTCGCGGCGCTGCACCGCTTCACCAACCGCGCCCACGTCTGGTGGACCGCGGTCGCGGTCGTGGTCCTGCTGCTCTCGCTCGTGGTCGGCCCACCCAGTGGTGTCGGCGGGGGAGCGAAGGCGACCCTCGCGCTGCTGCACCTGAGCGTCGGCCTCATCCTCATCCTTGGCCTGCCCCGGCCGCGCCCGGAAGGAGCGGAACGATGACCGCGTTGACCGTCCGCAAGCAGGACGGGGGCTTCGTCCTCGACTCCGGTGCGACCGGGCCGCGCGCCTCGCTGCGTACCGGTTGGACCTGGCGGTGCGGTGAGATCCGCAGCGGCACCGGCCGCTGGACGGTCGAACCGACCGGCCGCCGACGCATCGGTTTCACGGCCCAGGGGCAGTACGGCGTGGCGGTGCGGCTCGACCCGGGCCGCTCGCACGTGCCAGGACCCGGCGGGGTGACCCGCTGGGAGCTCGGTCGCCGCGGTGGCGAGCTGGTACGCGACGGGAACCGGCTCGCCGTGCGCCTCCCCGGCCGACTGGGCGGACCGATCCGCGTCGACGTCACGGGTGAGTGGGCCGAGGTGGAGCTGGTGGTGCTCACCTCCTGTTTCGCACTGATGAGTCGACGGCGGCGGCGCACCCTGATCATGATGGCCGCCGTCAGCGGGGGGAGTGGGTGACCACCCGCCGCTCTGGACATCTTCAGTTAACAAACCTAATAATTAGCCTCCCGTCGATATTCCTCGGTCGGGCACCCCCTCGGGAGGACCGGATGGCGCGCAGATTACGAACACCGTTGCTGGCTGCCCTGGCGGCCCTGGTCTCCGCCGCCGCGGCGACCCTGACCTTCGCTTACCCGGCACTGGCCGCCGGCCCGACGGCCGTCTTCACCAAGACGTCCGACTGGGGTACCGGCTGGGAGGGTCGCTACACCATCACCAACGGCGGGTCGAGCACGATGACCAGCTGGCAGGTGGCATTCACCCTGCCGACCGGCACCACCCTCGGCTCGTACTGGGACGCCACCGTCAGCAGCGTCGGGCAGCGGCACACCTTCAGCAACCGCTCGTGGAACGGCACCCTGGCCCCCGGCGCGTCGGCGTCGTTCGGCTTCCTGGCCACCGGCTCCGGCTCGCCCGTCGACTGCACACTCAACGGCGCGGCGTGCGTTGGCGGCGCACCCCCCACCACGACACCGCCGACCACCGCACCCCCCACGACACCGCCGCCTACCACCACACCGCCCACGAGCCCGCCGCCGAACACGGGGTTGCCGAAGCACGCGCTGATCGGCTACCTGCACGCCAGCTTCGCCAACGGCGCCGGATACCTGCGGATGGCCGACGTGCCCGACGACTGGGACATCGTCAACCTCGCCTTCGGCGAACCCACCTCCGTCACCTCCGGCGACATCCGCTTCCAACTCTGCCCGGTTGCCGAGTGCCCCAACGTGGAGACCGAGGCCCAGTTCACGGCGGCGATCCGCGCCAAGCAGCAGCAGGGCAAGAAGGTGCTGCTGTCCATCGGCGGTCAGAACGGGCAGGTGCAACTCACCACGACCGCCGCCCGTGACACGTTCGTCCGCTCGGTGTCGGCGATCATCGACCGGTACGGCCTCAACGGCCTGGACATCGACTTCGAGGGCCACTCCCTCTCCCTCAACACCGGCGACACCGACTTCCGTAACCCGACCACCCCGGTTGTGGTGAACCTGATCTCGGCGATCCGCGAGCTCAAACAGCGCTACGGAAGCGGCTTCGTGCTCACGATGGCCCCGGAGACGTTCTTCGTCCAGCTCGGCTACCAGTTCTACGGCTCAGGCCCCTGGGGCGGCCAGGATCCCAGGGCCGGGTCGTACCTGCCGGTGATCTACGCGCTGCGTGACATCCTCACCGTCCTGCACGTCCAGGACTACAACTCCGGCCCCATCGTCGGGCTCGATGGCCAGTACCACACCATGGGCAGCGCCGACTTCCACATCGCGATGACCGACATGCTGCTGGCGGGCTTCCCCGTGGCCGGGAACGCCAACGCGGTCTTCCCCGCACTGCGCGAGGACCAGGTCGCGTTCGGCACGCCCTCCTCGACCAGCGCCGGCAACGGCTACCTCGCCCCGGCGGGCGTGCAGCAGGCGGTTAACTGCTTGGTCCGAGGCCAGAACTGCGGCGCGTACACCCCGCGCAGCGGAACCAACCCCAACTTCCGGGGCCTCATGACCTGGTCGATCAACTGGGACCGCTACTACTCCTGGGAATTCCGGCTCAACCACGGTCCGTTCCTCAAGACGCTGCCCTGACCGCGAGGCTGGCGCAACCAGCCCGAATCAGGATCGCGGCCCGGTCGATCCGGACCGGGCCGCGACCTGGCACAGCACCCCCGACCCGGCGGCCTGCACAGCTACCGGCAGAGGGCTTCCGGTGGCGACGTCGGCGTGCTTTGGTGTGAGCACATCACCACCGCGCGTCACTGGAGGCAGAGATGACCCGGTTTGTTGGTAAAGGTTTCCTGGCCGGTCTGACCGCTGGCGTCCTCATCGCAACGCTGGGCCTGCCCGGCGTCGCCACGGCCGGGCCGCAGGCGCGAACCGTGTCGGCCTGCACGCTACGACCACTGCCGCTGCCCGGGGACCTGAATGGCGACGCTCGGGCGGTCGACCCGACCGGTCGGTTCATCGTCGGTACCGGCTACCGAGTCGATGGCGAGGATCGGCAGCCGCTGCTGCTGCTCTGGGCCACGCGGCCCGGGGTGTGGAACCAACCCCGCCTCACCGTCGTCGAATTCCAAACGGAGCCGCAGGTCTACAGCGTCAATCGATATGGCGTTGCCATTGGCACTGCCTATGTCGGTGATGTTTACCGCCCGTGGCGCTACGTTCAGGGCCAACTGGAGTGGCTACCCGTCCCGCCGGTGGTCGCCAACGTCACGGCGCGAAGCATCAATGCGCGCGGTGACATCGTCGGCAGCGGCGCCATCGAGGAGACCGAGACGTCTCTGCCGCTGCTCTGGCCCGCCGACCGGCCGGGCACCGTCGAGGTGATCGACACTCCGCCCGGCTCTGGGGTGGTGGAGATCTTCGACGACGGCACCATCGTCGGCGGCACCGCCGTATCCGGCTGGGTACGCCATCCCGACGGGAGGACGGACCGATTCACCGTCCCCGGCGCCCGGTGGGCGTGGGTCCACGCGGCCCGAGGGAACTGGGCGATTGGCCGCTTCGGCACCGGCAGCGAGGACGAGGACAGCACCGGGGTGCGCTGGGATCTGCGCACTGGCGTGGCCACCGCCGTGCACCCAGCGCTGGGCTTGCCGAACGATGTCAACAGTCAGGGCGCGGTGCTCGGCACCCGAGCCGTCGATCACGGCGACCGGCTCGTCACCCTGCCCGGCGCCATCCCCGACGTTCAAAGCAACTTCGCCGAGCAAATCGCCGACGACGGCCTCATCGTCGGTGGGATAAGCAGCATCGCCCGACGGCTTCCGGTGCGCTGGACCGACTGTTGACGTGGTCGCCGCCACGACCTGTGTGTCGACCGGAGGCCGGCCGTCCCGAGAGGGCCGGCCTCCGAAAGCGTCACGCCGCAGCTGCCCGGTTCCGCGCGGCGCTTGCCAGTCCGTTCAACGTGGTCAGGTCAGCCGTCCCCAGGTACGAGTCCGACATCATGACCACCACCACGTAGTGGCCGACCGCGGCGGCGACATAGCCGACGTAGCGGTCGCCCTCGTCGTACGTGCCGAGGAACAGCACCGAGTCCGGCCCGAGGTGGTCCTCGGCGACCGGGTCGAAGCCCTCCTCGTCGCCACCCACCCCGCACCGGGCCAGCTGCGCCTTCAGTTCGGTGATGTACGCGTGTGCCCCATCGCCGCGGTAACGGGCGACGTTCTCGTAGATCCGGAATCGGGTACCCAGATCGGCCGCCTGGGTTCGGCTCACGACGGGCCCGGGCACGGGCGTGTCCGCGCACGGCTGAGGTAGCAGCGACCACACCAACCCGTCCTCCACCGGCCCCGGCACAGCTCCGCCGAGATCGTCCGGCTGCAACATGACCCGGTCAGGGATCCCCCGTGGCCGCTGCTGCGCCGCCGCCGGCCCGCTCGCCGACACCAGTCCCAGGATCACGGCCGTCATCACCATCAGTGTCCTTCGCATGCGAACCATCTTCTGTATGGTCGGCGAGCGATGGATCGGCAGGCGTACTCGGCCTCTCCTGGGTACACGTACCCCCAGGCCTATCCGAGCAGCGTCGCCGTCGCGGCCAGAGTGCCCAGCGACAGCGTTGTGGTCACGACGACCGCCCGGTTGGCGATGGTCTCGCCGACGCCGTACTCCTGGCCGAAGATGTACGTGTTCTGCGCTGTCGGCAGGCCCGCGCACACCACCACGGCGAGCAACTGCGGCGCGGACAGGTGCAGGGCCAGCCCGGCCGCGTACGCGACGAACGGCTGCGCGACGAGCTTCAGCGTGGCGATCACGGCCAGCTCGGCCAGGTCGGCCGGCTCTGCCCGCCACGCCGCCGGGCGGTGCAGCGACGCGCCGAGCGCCACCAGGGCGGCCGGAACCGCGGCGCCCGCCAGCAGGGTGAGCGACGCGTCGGCTGCCGACGGCAGGTGCAGGCCGGCAGCCGAGCACGCCACACCGAGCAGCGACGCCAGGATCACCGGGTTGCGTACCGGTAGGGAGGCGATACGGCGGACCCGTACCCGCCCGGCCGGGTCGCTGTGCCGGTCCAGGGCGATCAGGACCACGGGCGTCACCACCAGCACCTGAAGCAGTACCACCTCCGCCAGGAACGACACGTCGCCGAGCACCTGCGTCGCGATCGGAATGCCGAGGTTCGCCGAGTTCACGTACCCGGCGGCCATGCCCCAGATCGGCCGTTCGCCGGGCGTGCGACCGAACAGCCAACTCGCGCCGACCCAGCCGAACCCGACGACCGCGGCGGTGCTCATCCCGAAGGCGAGCAGCGAGCGGCCGGCGAACCCGGAGAGTGGCATTCGGGACAGGGCCAGGAACAGGGCGGACGGCATCGCGAGGTGGAACACGAACCGGCCGAGCACCGATGCCGCCGCCTCGCCCAGCAGACCCCAGCGACCGGCCGCGTAACCGACCGTCGTGAGGACCCAGATCGGTACGAACGCCGACACCAGGCTCATGCGAGGGTCACTCGCGAACGGGTGACAGGAGTAGGCCGGCTGCGGTCAGGGCGACTCCGGCAGCGGCTGCGTAAGTCGGAAGCTGGGTCGGGATGCCGAGGTAGACGGTGATGCCGAGGATGCGGGACAGGCCCCAGGGCAGCAGCGCGAGTTGGTCGTTCCACACCGTCAGCGCGCGTTCCAGGCCTACCGCCCAGACCAGGGCGGACAGTGCGCCGAGGGGCACGCCCACGGCGGTGAGGGTCAGCCCGACCGCGCTTGCGCGACGCAGGCCGTAGCGGTCCCGCAGGACCACCGCCGTGACCACGAACAGCCAGCAGAACGCCGCGAACGCGACGGTGACGTACGCCGCGCGCAGACCCGGTGCGGTCCAGAAGGCGAACCAGTAGCCGCCGGGTCCCCGCAGGGCGAGCGCCGCCAGGAGAAGTACGCTGCGCAGCAGCGCGACGCCGCCGAGCGCGGCCCACAGGTGGAACGGATCCCGGCGGCCGACGACGAGGCGTACGACGAGAGCGAACAGCGCCCATCCACCGAGGGTGACCAGCAGGTGTGCCGGCGCGGCGAACCAGGTCAACACGAGCCGGCTCGCCACCAGGACCACCGCCGGGACCAGCCACACCATCAGCCGGTCCGCCCGGGTGCTGGGTGTCGGCAGCGCGGCGACCCGCCACGGCCGGAGCGCGCCGAGCAGCAATCCGCGCGCGGCGGCCGCGCCGAACCCGCGCCCGCGCAGGCCGAGCAGCAGCACCAGCAGGATCGACGCGAGCAGCGCCCGGGCCGCCCAGGCCATCGCCGGGTCCCGGTCGGCACGCCGCGCCCCGAGGTCGGCGGCGGTGAAGTTGTACGCCGGCAGGTCCAGGTCGGCGCCGTAGCGCTGCCGGTGCGCGTCGCGCGCATCCTGGTACGCCGCCGCTGCCCGCCGCCAGTCGTGACGGGCGGCCGGTGCGCCCGTGTCCAGCCACTGCGCGTGCCGCAGCACCATGGTCCGGTACGCGCTGAGCGTCTCGAACAGGTCGACCTGGTAGTCGAGCGTCGCGGTGAAGCGCCCGCGCAGTTCGGCGTCCCGCCACGTGGCCGGGTCGGTCGCGACCACCAGGTCGCGCATGCGGCGGGCCAGCGCGACGGCCTGCGTACCCTCCTGGATCGCCTCGTCGACGCGGCCGCCGGTCACCGCGTAGATGCTGTCCAGCGACGCGGAGTCGCCGGTCGGGATGTCCCACTCGAAGATCCACATCATGGGCGGCGGTTCGAGCCCGAGCGCCCGTACCGACCGGTCGGCGTACGGACCGATGTAGAGGCCCTTGGTGACCGCCTGGCGGGACAGCGCCATGGCCTGCCCGATCGCGGCGACGGTGCCCGGGTCGCCGGAGAACGTGCGGTACGCCCAGTCCGCCGTCACCTGCGCCGGGTCGGCCTGCGGGTCCCAGGCCAGGCGGCCGACGGCGTACGTGTTGAGGTCGTAGAGCTGCCAGAAGCCGGCGCGCGGGTACAGCGACATGGGCCCGGCGCGAAGCGGTCCGCCGCCCTGGGTCCAGTTCCAGACACCCTCGACGTTTCCGTTGGCGGCGAGGAACGCGCGCAGCGCCTGGCGGTGCAACGGGCCGAGGTCGTTGGGCAGCGAGCCGAACGCCTCGAACTCGCGCCGGGCCTGAAACTCCACGATGCGGCGGTGCCCGCCACCCAGCAGGGTGGTGTTCAGCGGCAGGTGGCTGTAGAAGTCGCCGAGGGTGTACTTCGTGGACACGATCAGGTGTGGGTCGTCGAGCCCGCCGAGCACCTTCGCGTACGACTCCGGGTTGGTGTGCAGGTCGCCGACCGCGCCGACGCCCACCGTCCAGGTCCGGAAGATGATTTCCTTTCCGGCCGGGCCCGCCGTGTCCAGCAGCGCCCGCAGCATCGCGCGTACGGATGCTTCCGTGGGGACCGCGAGCCGGGACGAGTAGTCCCAGCCGGTTCCGGCGTACACCTCGCCGCCCTCGCCGATGCGGACCATGAGGCCGTCGACGAACGGCATGCTCTCGAACAGTTCGGCCAGGCCGGCCTGGTAGACCGCCCACAGCCGGGGGTCGGCCACGTCGAGGCCGCCGACGGTCCGTGTCAGGTACGCCTCCACCGGGGGCGACACCGCGAGCATGTCGGTCAGCAGGAAGACCCTCATCCCCATGTCCTCGGCGTACCGGAAGACGGGTCCGAACGCCGTGACCATCGCGCGTGCCCGGTCGACGTGCGGTTCGCCGGGCGGATAGACCGCGCGTCCGTCGCCGACCTTGGCGAACGTGACGTACTCCAGGAAGCCGGGCACGACGATCCCGTTGTATCCCTGCGCCACCGAGTGGTCGACGAGCTGGCGAAACTGCGCGTCGATGCGGGCCACCGCGTCGGCGTCCACCCACGGCGCTCGGGGCAGCACCGCCGACGCGACCACGTCGGTGTTCAGGCCGTAGTCGTCGCCGGCGGCGAAGGCGGCCGGGTCGGGCTCGCGGCCCACCGAACCGGCGTCGGTCAGCCGCAGGCCGAGCCGGGGGGTGACCACCCGACCCGTGTCCGCCGCAGGGAGCGCCTCGACGCCGGAGCGGATCCGGTCGGCCAGCTGGTACATCCCGGCTGCCACGCCCGCCGCGTCACCGCCCTGGACGGCCAACTCGGTGCCGCGCACGTCGAGCCGGTACGACTCGGGTGTCCCACCGAGAGCGGCCAGCACGCCCGCCCGCAGCGTGCGTACCGCCGACAGGTCGGGGGGCCCGCCGCCCGCCGTACCGGTGCCCGGCGCGGTGGTCGCGGACCCGGCTGGGGTGAGCACCGGCCGGGGCCTGCCGCGGAAGACGACCGCGTCGGCGACGGCGGTCGCGGCCTTGGCGAGCCGGGGATCGTCGGGTACGACGAGGGACGCCAACGGCGGCACCGGCGCGGGCGTCCGTGCCGGCGCCGCGACAGCCTCCTCGCCCGGCACGGCGGCGGGGGAGTGACTCAGCCCCAGCGTGTCGCCGACCGCCCAGGCCGTGGCCGCGCCGAGCGCCACCACGATCGCCACGGCGACGAGCAGCCGGTACGGCCTGCGGGCCGGGGCAACGTGAGCCACGCCCGCATGGTAGTGGTCGCACCGGCCTCCGTCCTCGACGCGCGGAAGCCGGCGGCGAGCGTCGTCGGCTACCCGTTACCGGCACCATCTCCGCTCGGAGTCAGGACACTCGGGTCCGGTCCCCGGCCCAGGCCGCTTCGAGGATCGCGGTCAGGCTGGCGGTGTCGGTCGGGCCCGGATGGTTCTGGATGAGGCGGGTGACACCACTGGCCATCTCCGCGAAACGTGGCAGGTCGGCGCGTGCCACGCCGATGTCCGCCAGGGTGCGGGGGATGCCGATGTCGGCGAGGAGACCGTCGAGCCAGGTGAGGAACGCGTCCGCGGCCTCGGCATCGGAGGCATCGGCCACGTCGAGCCCGCACACCCCGGCGAGGATCGCCAACCGGTCTTCGACGGCATCCCGGGCCGCGTCCAACGCGTAGGGCAGGAGCAGTCCGACGCCCAGGCCGTGCGGGGTGTGCGTGGCCGCGCCGATGGGGTACTGGAGGGCGTGCGGGGCCGCGTTGCCCGCGTGCGAGAAGGCGAGCCCGGCGAGCATCGACCCGTACGACATGTCCGCGCGCGCCTCCCTGTCGCCGCCGTCCCGGACCGCACGACGCAGGCTCCGGGCGATCCGCTCCGCGGCCAGGAGCGCGTAGTGGTCGGTGATCGGGTTACGGCCGAGGAACACCTGCTCCACCGGGTCGCGTGGTCCGTGGGCCCGAGATCGCGCGGTGTAGCTCTCCACGGCGTGGCAGAACGCGTCGATGCCGGAGTGGGCGGTGACGGTCGCCGGGCAGGAATAGGTCAGTTCGGGGTCCACGATGGCGAAGTCGGGCACGATGTGGACGCTGGAGACCCCCACCTTCAGCTCGCGGTCCGGGTCGGTCAACACCGAGACGGGGGTGAGCTCGGAGCCGGTACCGGACGTGGTCGGGACCGCGACGAGGGGGAGGGTCGGCCCCGGCACCTTCGACTCGCCGTAGAAGTCGCGCGGAGATCCCCCGTGGCGCCGGATGACGCCGACGATCTTGGCGAGGTCGATCACCGTGCCACCCCCGATGGCGAGGATCACGTCGGCCTCCACCTCGTTGGCGACCGAGACGGCCACGGCGACGTCGGCGAGTGGCACGTCCGACGTCGCGTCCGAGAACACCTCGACGACGTCGACCCTCTCCCGCACGGCCGCCACGATCTCGGCGACGCCCGGTTGGCCCAGGAGAACCCGGTCGGTCACCACGAGGACCCGCGATCCACTCTCGGCCACCACCCGGGGGATGTTCTGCGCGACCCCTTCGCCCACGATGAGCTGGCGTGGTCCGCGGACGGTCTCAAGCATGTCGGTGCCTCTTTCGAACGTCGGCGGCGATGTGCGGGGCGCAAGCTCGGGTCGGCAGGCCGGTCACGGCAGGTCGATCGCCGCGTAGGTGAGGTCGAGGTACTCGAGGATGCCCTCGTGCGACCCCTCCTTGCCGATGCCGGACTGCTTCACGCCCCCGAACGGAGCTGACGGGTCCGAGATCAGACCACGGTTGATGCCGACCATCCCCGTCTCCAGCCCCTCGGTGAACCTCAGCGCCCGCCGCAGGTCGCGGGTGAAGACGTACCCGACCAGGCCGTGCTCGGTGTCGTTGGCCTTCGCCAGCACCTCGTCGTCGGACGTGAACGAGATGATCGGCGCAACCGGACCGAAGATCTCCGCCTTCAGCATCCGCGCGTCGTCGGGCACGTCGACGACGACGGTGGGCGGGTAGAAGTGGCCCGGCCCATCCGGCCGCTTGCCGCCCACCAGCACCCGGGCGCCCCGATCCGCGGCGTCGGCGACGAGTTCGTCGATCGCGGTGACCGAGGCCTCGTCGATCAACGCCCCGACGTCCACGCCGTCGTCCAGACCATGACCCACCGACAGCGCGCCCATCCGCTCGACGAAGCGGGCCGTGAACTCCTCGCGCACCGGCTCCTCGACGTAGATCCGGTTGGCCGCGATGCAGGACTCCCCGATGTTGCGCATCTTGGCCACCATGGCGCCGTCGACGGCGACGTCCAGGTCGGCGTCCGCACACACGATCAGGGCCGCGTTGCCGCCAAGTTCCATCGAGGTACGCAGCACGTTGTCCGCAGCCTGCCGGAGCAGCACGCGCCCGACCTCGGTCGACCCGGTGAACGACAGCTTGCGGGTCCGGTTGTCGGCCAGCAGCGCCGAGACCACCGCGCCGGAACGCTTGGTGGTCACCACGTTGACCACGCCCGGCGGTACGCCCACCTCCTCCATGAGGCGGGCCAGGAACAGCATGGTGAGCGGCGTCTGGCCCGCGGGCTTGGTGATCGTCGTACAACCCGCGGCCAACGCAGGAGCGATCTTGCGGGCGCCCATGGCCAACGGGAAGTTCCAGGGCGTCACGAAGACACACGGTCCGACCGGCTTCGGCACGGTGAGGATGCGGTATCCGCCTGCGGGGGCGGCGCTGTAGCGCCCCTCGACGCGGACCGCCTCCTCGGCGAACCACCGGAAGAACTCCGCGCCGTAGGACACCTCCGTCCGAGCCTCGGCGAGTGGCTTACCCATCTCCAGCGTGATCAGCCGGGCGACCTCCTCGGACCGCTCGACCAGTGCCCGGTACGTCGCGGTCAACAACTCCGACCGTTTCCGTGGCGGGGTCGCCGCCCACCCCGGCATCGCCGTGCTCGCCGCGTCCAGGGCGGCGAGCCCGTCGACGACGTCGGCGTCGGCCACCTCGGCGATGGTCTTGCCGGTGGCGGGGTCCTCGACGGCGAAGGTGGCCCCGTTCGTGGCGTCGCGCCAGGCGTCGCCGATGCGGAGCCGCCGGTGCTCGGGGGCCAGGACGGTCATCGGGTCACTCATTGCGTCGCCTCCTGTGATCTTCGTGGTGCTGTGCGGAGTGCCCCAGCGATCGCGCGTGCGCGTGGACGGACGGGTCACCCGCCCTCGTCGGGGCGGGGGCGGAGGTGTCTCGGTCTGTTCGGCGCGGTTACCGCCCCGCCTCGGACAGCGACAGCCCGGTCCCCGCGTCGAACAGGTGCGCACGGTCCAGGTCGACCGTGACCGACAGTCGTTCGCCCGGCGTACCGGTGATGGTGGGCCGTGCCTTGACCTTGAGGATCTCGGTCCCGACCCGGACGTCGACCACCGTGCGGTCGCCGAGCGGCTCAAGCCCGTAGAGCTCTCCCGACAACGACGCGTCCCCGCGCTGCTCGACGGACAGGTCCTCCGCGCGTAGGCCCAGCAGCAGCGCACGACCGTCCTCGGCGGTGGTCCAGCGGGGGCGCGGCAGCGTCCAGCCGTCCGCGCCGACCAGACGATCCCCCTCGGCGCGGCAGGCGAGCAGGCTGATCGGCGGGCTCCCGACGAACCCCGCCACCCACTGGTTGGCGGGACGCTCGTACACCTCGGTCGGCGTCCCGACCTGCTGCACCTTCCCCTCCTTGAGGACCGCGACCGCATCGGCCATGGACAGGGCCTCGACCTGGTCGTTGGTCACGTAGACGAAGGTCGCGCCGAGGCTCCGGTGGATGCGGGTGAGCTCGGTGCGCATCTCGACGCGGAGCTTGAGGTCGAGGTTCGTCAGCGGCTCGTCCATGAGGAACGCCCGAGGGCTGCGGACCAGCGCCCGAGCCAGCGCGACCCGCTGCATCTCACCGCCGGACAACTGGGCGGGACGACGCTTCAGCAGACGTTCGATGTGCAGCAGCTTCGACATCTGCTCGACGGCGGCGGCGATCTCGCTCGGCGATCGGCGGCGTGCCCGCAGCGGTGAGGCGATGTTCTCGTACGCCGTGTGTCGCGGGTAGAGGGCGTAGTTCTGGAAGACCATGGCCAGGTCCCGCTCGGCCGGCGCGTCACCGGTCGCGTCTCTCCCGTCCAGGTGCACCGAACCCGCGTCGAGCTTCTCCAGGCCGGCGATCGCCCGCAGGGTCGTCGTCTTACCCGCCCCGGAGGGCCCGAGCACGACGAAGAACGAGCCGTCCGGCACGTCGAGCGTCACCCCGTCCAGGGCCTGGACCTTGCCGAAGGACTTGCGCAGCCCGTTCGCTGCCACGGTTCCCATCAGGCCACCAGCTCTTCCGTGCGCACGTCGTAGACCGCCGGGGTTCCGCCGGTGTGCCGCAGCCCGACCTTCGCGTCAGGGGCGAAACGAATGGTCGGTGGCATCCGAACCCGTACGTCGCGCTCGCCGCCGTGGTCGACCACGTAGATGATTTCGTCGCCCAGCCACTCGGCCGACACCACTCGGGCCGGGATCGTGCCTTCCGTTCCTGGCGCGGTGACTTCCAGCGCCTCCGGTCGGACGCCGGCCACCAGGCGACGGTCGCGCGGCAGGCCGGACGGTGGTGTGAGGACCAGCCCGCCCTCACTGTGCAGCATGCCGTCGACCACCTCCACGTCGATCAGGTTCATCGGCGGGGAGCCGATGAACGCGGCGCAGAAGAGACTCGCCGGGCGGTCGTAGACCTCCAGCGGCGTGCCGATCTGCTCCACGCGGCCCTTGTTGAGGATGGCGATCCGGTGACCGAGTGACATCGCCTCGACCTGGTCGTGGGTGACGTAGACCATCGTCGCCCCCAGCTCGCCCTGCAGGTGCTTGATCTCCGTGCGCATGTCCGCCCTCAACTCGGCGTCCAGATTGGTGAGAGGCTCGTCCATGAGGAACGCGCGCGGTCGTCGCACCAGGGCGCGCGCGAGCGCGACGCGCTGCTGCTCCCCGCCGGACAGTTGGCGCGGTCGCCGGTCGAGAAGGGCACCGAGCCGCATCAGCCGGGCGGCCTCCTCGACCCGCGCGTGCACCTCCTGCTTGGGCAGTCCCTCGGCCCGCAGCGGAAACGCCAGGTTGTCGCGGGTTCGCAGATGCGGGTAGAGGGCGTAGAACTGGAACACCATGGCGATGTCGCGCTCGGCGGGCGGCAGATCGTTGACCAGCGTGTCACCGATGCGGATGTCGCCGGACGTCTGCCTCTCCAGGCCGGCGATGGCCCGCAGCGTGGTCGTCTTGCCGCAGCCCGAGGGGCCGAGCATCACGAACAGCTCGCCGTGGCCGATGGACAGGTCCACCTGTTCGACCGCGACCGTGCCGTCCGGGTAGCGCTTGTGCAGCGCGGTTACCTCGATACCCGCCATCAGCGTCGCACCGCCCCGAGCGTCACACCGGCGATGAGGTGCTTGCGCACCAGGTAGGCGAAAATGAGCACCGGTAGGGCGAACACCACGGAGGCGGCTGCCACGAGACCCCAGTCGGTGGTGGTGCCGCCGATGAGGCCGGCGATGGCGGGCGGGGCCGTCCGGACGCTGTCGCTGGACGTGAGGAAGATGGCGAACACGAACTCGTTCCACGAGAAGATGAGCGCGAAGACCGCCGTCGCGGCGATGCCGGGTAAGAGCTGGGGAAGTGTGTATCGCCAGAACGCCTGTAGCCGGGTGTAGCCGTCGAGCATGGCGGCGTCCTCGTACTCCGCGGGCACCTCGTCGACGAACCCCTTCATCATCCAGATCGTGAACGGCACGTTGAACGCGGCGTAGATGAGGATCAGGCCGATCTTGTTGTCGATGAGTCCGACCTGGCGGTACATGAGGAAGATCGGGATCACCACCACCACGGGCGGCATGAAGCGGGTGGACAGGATGAAGAACAGTTGGTCCTTCTTGGCCTTCACGGCGAAGCGTGAGTAGGCCCAGGCCGCCGGGACTCCCAGCACGGTGGCCAGCACCGTGGAGGCGCCGGCGACCACGAAGGAGTTGAGGAAGCTGACGGACACGGGCGTACGGCCGTCGCCCTGAGCGACGAACACGTCCTTGTAATGCTGCAACGTCACGGCGAAGTCGAAGAACTTGGCCGGGATGGCGTAGACGTCCCGGTTCTCCTTGATCGACGTCTCGATCATCCACAGCACCGGAAAGAGCATCACGGCGGCCAGCACGGTCAGCAGCACGACCTCCACCGCGGAGCGGCCCCGGCCGCCGGGGCGGCGCGCGGGAGGTGTGTGGTCCCCGGCCGGACCGGTGGACACGGCCTCGTCGACGGAGACGGCCATCAGTCCTCCTTGAGCTTGTTCAGATAACGCAGGTAGAGCTGCGTGAGGACGATGACGACGAGGACCATGAGGATTCCGTACGCCGACGCGGTTCCGGTGTTGAAGCCCAGGAACGCGACCTTGTAGATGTGGAACGACAACGTCTCGGTGGAGACCCCCGGGCCTCCGTTGGTGAGGATGTAGACGAGATCGAACAGCCGGAACGCCTCGATGGCCCGGAACATCACGGCGATGAGCAGCAGTGGCCACACCAGCGGAAGAGTGATGGTGCGGAACTTGAACCACTCGGACGCCCGGTCGATCGAGGCGGCCTCGTAGAGGTACTTGGGCACCGCGCTGAGGCCCGCGAGCGCGATGAGCATGATGAACGGTGTCCACTGCCAGGTGTCGACCACGATCAGCGAGATCAGGGCCGTCCGCTGCCGGGTGAGCCACTCCACCTGCCCGAGGCCGACCGAGCCGAGCATGCTGTTGACCACGCCGAACTGCGCGTCGAGCATGAAGCGCCAGAACAACCCGACCACGACCGGCGACAGCATCATCGGGACCAGGAACAGGGTGGTCAGCGCTCCGCGCCCGCGCGTGCGCCGGGAGATCAGGTAGGCGATGCCGAAACCGAGCACGGTCTGCAGGGAGACCGCGCCGATCACGTAGACCAGAGTCGTCAGGGCCCTCGTGTGGACCTGGGCCGACGTCAGGATCGCGGTGTAGTTCCCGAACCCGACGAACTCGGCGGGCCCCCCGCGCGTGGCCGAGTAGTCGGTGAAGGACAGGTACAGCGACCACAGCAACGGGAAGACCGACATGGCGAGCAACAGCAGGAGCGAGGGGGAGATGAAGGCCACGGCGAGCCCTCGGTCGCTCAGCCGGCGGGACCGACCCGGTGCAGGTGGCGTCGCGGACGCCACCTGCCCGGGGTGTTCGGTCGTCGAAGGGGCGTCGCTCACAGCCCGCCGCCGCCCTTGCGGTTGCTCGAGTCGAGCACGCTCTGCTGCTCCTTGGCGATGTCGTCGAGCGCGTCCTTCGGCTTCTTCGCGCCGTTGAGGGCCGCGTTCACGTTGGTGTTCTCGATGTCGACGAGGCGCGCGTACTCGGGCACGTTCCACATGTCCCGCATACGCGGGACCGAGTCGGCGTACACCTTGTTGAACGGCCCGGCGTTGAGGAACTCGGGTGACTGGATCGCGTCGGTACGCGATGGCACGCCACCGGCGGCGGCCCACTTCTTCTGGATGTCAGCCCGCTCGAACCACTTCATGAAGTTCAGGGCTTCCGCCTGGTTCGCCGCGCCGGAGTAGGCCGACACGTGCATCCCCATCCCGCCGAGCGGGACCAGGTTCGTCTTCTGGGTCGGCAGGGTGGCGAAGCCCAACTTGTCGAGGATCTTCTCCCGCGTGGGGCCGAGCGTCGACTGCTTCGGGTCGAGCAGGCCGCCACTCGCCGCGATCCAGTTGAACGCGATGCACGCCTTGCCCTGGGCGACCGCCGCGTTCGTCTCGTCGATGAACCAGTTGCCGGAGCCCTTGGCGGTCAGCGGCTTCATCTTGTTGACCAGGACGTCCATCGCCTCCTGGCCGGCCGCGTCGTTGAGGACGCCCTGGATCTTGCGTGCCTTCGGGTCCCAGAGGTTGCCGCCGTAGACGCCGTTCACCGTGTTGTAGGTGACGGCCGCGGCGTCGGAGCCGTTGGCCTGGTGGAAGGCCAGCCCGCTGACGCCGGGGTTCTCCGCCTGGCACTTCCCGGCGACCGAGATCATCTCGTCCCAGGTCTGCGGCGGCTTGTCGCCGATCAGGTCCTTGCGGTAGATCATCGTCCAGGTGTCGCCGAGCAGCGGCAGCCCGTACAGGCTCGCGTTCTCGTCGCGTTTGCCGGTCTCGGCCTGAGGGAACTGACCGTAGGCCGCCAGGAGGTACGGGTCGTAGGCCTGCACCTCGATGTTGTTCTTGACGAAGTCCGTGAGGTCGAGGATGTTGCCGTTCGTCACGGCCTCGCCGATGTGCTGCGAGTCCAGGATCGCGATGTCGAAGTCGGTCTTGCGCGCGGCGAACTGGGTGAACATCGCGTCGTGCCAGTTCGCGTTCGGTACGGTGTTGACCTTGACGGTCGTGTTCGGCCGCTCTTTCTTGTACTCCGCGTTGGCGAAGGCTTCCAGTGCCTGGGCGGGCGGCCAGTCGAACCAGATGAAGCTGAGGGTCAGCGGATCCTTGCTGAGCTCCGGGACGGCCGCCGGCGCCTTGGGGGCGCTCGCCTTCGCGTCGTCGTCCTTGTCGCCGCCGCACGCCGCCAGGGTCGTGGCCACCAGCAGCATGGCCGCTGTCGCCAGCCGTGCCTTGCGACCGGGAGCGGGCATTCGTCCTATTCGCTTCTGAGCGCGCATGTTATGCCTGCTTTCTGGATGGGGACTTCTAGGGCCTCGCTATGTGCTTCGCCGAGCGGTTGCTGGGTTTTCTGGGCGTGGCGCCGGGCCGTCGTGAGGGCCGGCGTCAGAACTGCGCCGCGAGGTGGAGAATGAAGATCATCCGCCACTTTTCCTATACGATCTGGTGGGGGCGTCAGCATGCCGCAGCGCTGTGACTGATGTCAACAGGTCGCAACGGCGCAAGAAGGGACCTCACGTCACGATGGACGACGGAGCGATGATGGCGCGGGGCCGCAAGGCCGTGACGGGAGGAATGTCGGTGGGAAGATCGGGCGGCCGGCTCGCCGACGAGGTGTACGACACGCTGCTCGGGCAGCTGATGTCGCTACGGATCGAGCCCGGCTCCCGCGTCACGATCGACGTCCTGGCGCGAGAGCTGGGAGTCTCCCAGACGCCGATCCGGGACGCCCTGAACCGCATGGAGGCCGAAGGGCTGGTCGTGCGGGTGCCCCACGCCGGCTACCGCATCCCTCCCCAGATCACTCGCCACCGATTCGAGGACATGCTCGAGGTCCGCCTGCTGCTCGAACCCGCGGCCGCGCGCAGGTCCGCCGAACGCGCCTCGGTGGAACAGGTGGCCGGCCTGCGACGGATGCTGGAGGAGATGGCCGAGTTGGAGGGGGGCAAGGGGCCCGCGGCGTACGGCGCCTTCGGGCTCCGCGACGCCGCGTTTCACGACCTGGTCGCCCTCAGCGCGGAGAACCAGGTGATCCGGGAGGCGCTCGCCCGTCTGCACAGCCACGTGCACCTCTTCCGGCTGCACCACGACGCCCAGGTCACCCACCTGGCCATGGCCGAGCACGAGGACGTCGTGGCCGCGATCGCCGCGCGTGACCCCGACGCCGCCGCCTACGCGATGCGTCGGCACATCCTGCGCTCCGGCGACCGGTTCCGACGATTGTTCGACGAGGTCACGGACGCGGAATCGATGGCGGTAGAGGCTTGACGGGTGGGCTGGGTCGAGGAATGCTATCGCCACCGGATCGGATCGGATTGGATCTCCACCACCAGCCACCAGACGCGAGGAGAAGCAGGTGCCCAGAGCGCTGCTCCTGACCGGCGACGCCGCCGAGGAACTCGACACCATGTATCCCTACTACCGCGTGCAGGAGGGCGGCTGGGACGTCGACGTCTCGTCACGGACGCTGCGTGACGTGCAGTTGGTCATCCACGAGTTCGACCCCAACTCCGACGCCTATGTGGAGAAGAACGGGCGGAAGCTGCCGGTCGATGTGCCCTGGGCCGAGGTCGACGTCGAGCGCTACGACGCCCTCATCATCCCCGGCGGACGCGCCCCCGAGTGGATCCGGGTCGACGCCGACGTCAGGCGCATCACCGAGCACTTCTTCGCGCGTAACCTCCCCATCGCTCTGGTGTGCCACGGCGCGCAGGTGCCAGCGGTGTACGGGCTCCTGAAGGGCCGGAAGACGGCGTGCTTCCCGCCCATCACGGGAGACATGGAGAACGCGGGCGCGACGGTCATCGACGCACCCGACGTCGTGGACGGCAACCTCGTCTCCTGCCGGGGATGGCCCGACATGCCGCAGTTCGGCAGGGCGATGATGGAGGTCTTCTCGAAGTCCGTCAGCTCCGCCTCGGCGTGAGCGCACCTGGCCTGCCCCGGTGACAGCACTTCGAACCGTCGCGGTCGACGGTTCACCCGTCCACGTTCTGGAGAGCGGCGCCGGGCCCGCGGTGTTGATGCTGCACGGCTCCGGACCCGGCACGACCGGGTCCGGCGCCTGGGCACCGACGGCGCAGGCGCTGGGCGCGTCCTGGCACGTGGTGGCTCCTGACCAGGCGGGGTTCGGCCGTACGCCCGTGCCGGCCGGCTCCCCGAGCGGACTCCGGCTGTGGACGGAGCAGGCGGCGGGCGTGATGGATGCTCTCGGTATCGAGTCCTACGCCGTGGTGGGTCACTCCATGGGCGGCGCCGTGGCGCTGGCACTGGCGGCGGCACGCCCTGAGCGGGTGACCCGTGTCGTGGCGGTCTCCACGATGGGCGCTCCGGGGGCACCGCTGTCCGCCGATCTCGACGCGCTCTGGGCCGCCCCCGCCGGCCCGCTCGGGGCACGGGACATGCTGAGCCGCCTCCTCCTCGACCAGGCTCTCGTGACCGACGCGGCCGTCGAGGCACGTGCGGCGGCGATGCGGGACGGGGCGTCCGCGTACGCGTCGTTGTTCCCTCCACCGAGGGCACGATGGGTCGACGACCTCACCCTCACCGCGCAGACGCTGGCAGCGATCCACGCGCCCGTGCTGCTCGTGCACGGCGCCCAGGACCGCGTCACCCCGCTCGAGGCAGCCACCCGACCCCTGCTCGAACACCTGGCCGACGTGCGTCTGCATGTGTTCGGCCGATGCGGGCACGTGCCGGCGGTCGAACACCCGCACGAGTTCCGGCAACTGCTGTCGTGCTTTCTCGGCCAGGACCGAGGTCGCTGACACGCGCCCCTGTCACCGGCTACGTCCGCAGTCCGTGCAGGAAGCTCAATCCTGAACCTCCGTGTGTTGACCCATTCCACCGCCGGGTGTGCGATTATCGCACCATGGCTGATGGCTGGGACTGGCCTCTCGTTGGTGAGCAGGTACGGCAAGCCCGCCTGTCATTGGGGATCTCTCAGCAGGATCTTGCCGCGATGGTGGGGCTCGACCGCACGATGCTGGCCAAGGTCGAGGCTGGCAGCCGCCGTTTGGATGGCTTGGAACTGGCGCGGCTCTCCAGAGCGCTGAAGGTTTCGATGGAGTACTTGATCCAGCCACCGCCAGCGGTATTGTCCCGACGGGCCGCCCCCTTGACTGAGGAAACCGACACTGAGGCAGCACGCTCGTCGGAGCGCCTTGAAATCGCGATGGTTGAGTGGCTGCGCAACGTCCAACAGTTGCTCGATCTTGGGGTACTGTGTCCCCGTCCGCTGCTTCGCTACCCGCATCCGGTGGAGTCCGAGGATGACGCGCGTCGGGCAGCCTGGTGGTTGCGGCAGCGGTTCGGGCTCGGGGACGAGCCGATCGGCAGCGTCATGGATGTCTGTGAGCGTGCAGGTCAATGGGTTCTGGTCATCGACCTGCCAGGCGACGGAGCATCGCTCATCGAGGGTGAGATTGCCGTCGCTGTCGTGAGCACGACGGGTGATCCTGGCCGCCGACGGGCTACCGCTGCGCATGAGTTGGGGCATCTCCTCATTGGTGATGAGTATTCCGCCGACCTCGGTGTGAGTGCCTCGCGTACAGAACGGGAGGGAGTGATCGATGCCTTCGCCGCCGAGCTGCTGCTTCCTGTGCAAGCGATTGCCGCAGCCGGGTCCCATGTGACGGTGAGCCGAGATCAGATTGTGAGTTACGCCGCTCGCTACCGCACCTCCTGGTTGCTGGCACTGCGGCAGGCTGAGCAGGCAGGGGCCATAGACCCGGAGACACGGAGGGCCTGGAGTCAGGTTCGGCCGACCCACGTGGAGTTCATGGAGGCACTGGGCTGGGTGCCGCAGCCCGACCTCGAGTCCGTACGGGTATCGCCCGCATACGCGACGGCCGTGATGGAAGCGTTGCGCAACAAACGAATCAGCCGTGCCAGGGCGCTGGAGCTGATGCATGGCCACATCGGCGAGGCGGACCTACCGCAGGACGACGACCTGGAGATCGCGCCGTGAGTCGGTCGGCGGCGCAAGCCACCTCCGCCTTTGTGCTCGACACGATGGTTCCCAGTTACTTCACCCTGGCCGACCGGTTAGACGTCCTGCAGGACCTGCTGATTGACGCCGACTGCTGGACCGCGTAGGTGGTTCGAGAGGAGTTGCGCGCCGGCTCTGCGGTCCATCGTGAACTAGTCGCAACGCCGTTCAGTTAGGCGTTTCGGTAGGCCGTCAAGCGTGTCGTGGAGACGAGGCAGCGGAGCTCCGGTATAG
>NZ_JBNCKS010000049.1:0-46040 GCF_049841635.1 Micromonospora sp. DT44
TCCCAGCCCAATCGCCGCCTAACATCAAACCGGATCCCGCGATGGCCGTCTCTTACACCACCAGCGCGGACGTGACCGATCAAAGTTTTTACTGACCCGAAGAGTCCTTCAGGGACACAATCAACGGGTACGGGCACCCCCACCGTCCCGACCTCAGCGCCACGAGCGAAGATCGATGGTGCGGAGGCCGCAGGACATCTCGTTGTAGTCGGCTTGTTGGCAGGTGTGGCGGCAGACCGGCTCGCAGCGGTGACCGGCAGACTGATAGCGAGGTTTTGGAGACGTGGACGTTAGCGCACTCAGCGATCTGATTAGAGCGTTGGCCCGAGCTGACTGGGATGCCGCCGATGCCCTGGTAGGGGAGATTGGCGCGAGTGGCTGGGTCGGCGGGCTTCAAGTCGTTGGGGCAGCGTTCGCCCTCGCCGTCCACCGGCGCTTCGCACCCGATGCTACCCCGACCGAGGTGGCTGGCTGGGTCGCCGCGACCCGTGCTCAATACGAGGACGGAGGCACTTTGCCGGCCCTCGAAATGGAGGGCCTCATCCGCGCCGCCCTAGGCGAAGAGGAATTGGCCGACAACATCCCCGCGGAAACCATGATCGCAGCCGAGGTCTTCGTTCTTGGGCAGCTCCTTCTGGAGGCGAAGTTGTCACCCTCCGAGCTCGACGAGTTTGTGAACGAAGCGGAGGAGGTCGCAGCCGAGTACCTGTAAGCAGTGGGCGTCGCCACCGCACCGCGCGTCCGTGTCACCGTGGAACGCAGGTACACCGAACGCGTCCACGCTTACGTCGCCGAGGTTCACCTGCTCCTCTATCTGCTTGGTCAAATCGCCAGCAGTAAACCGGGCTAGCGCGGGAAGCGCCCGGAATTAGGGGTGGTGAGGAAGGATGCGGCTCTTTGGTCGAGTTGCCGAGCGAACGTGGGCAGCCGAGGACCGAAACTGCTGAGGCGAGTGCGGATGTTCCGTACCGCCTGAGTAACTCGCCCGGACTGAACACCGGACATCGCGTCCAGCGCCTGACCCCAGTTCTCGCTCGCGTCGCGTAGCCGGCCGCGGGCGCACTGAACATCGGCGAGGTTGGCGAGCGTCAGCGTGTGGATTCGTCGGTACGCCTCGGTGTTCCGGGTGGCAACCGACCGCCGGAGTTCCTTTTCGGCGGCCGTGAGATCGCCCAGATCGCGAAGCGCCTGACCGGCCTGGCTGGCGAGGGACGTTTCGGTGAACCCGCTGGTCCGGATCCAGGTCGGCTCGTCGCCCGGGGAGACGCTCGCGAGGTGAGCTTCGGCCGTGGCGATCGCGGCCGCGGCCCGGGCAGCGTCACCGGTCGCGGCGTAACCCCGTGCGGCGAGGATCGTGAACAGGGCGGTCGCCGCGGGGGTTGCTTTGCCCTTCGACCATTCCAGCGAGGAGTTGGCGAGTTGCAGGGCTTGCTGAGCGTGGCCGAGGTCAACGGCCTGGTGTGCCATGGCGCGTAGCGTGAAACCGGCGAGGGCGCGATCGTCTGCCTCGTTGGCCAGTCGCAGCGACTGGAGGTAGTAGCGCTGGGCCAGCCCGTGTAGGGATGAGTCGAACGCCTTCCAGCCGGCGAGACAGGCCAATTCGGCGGCGGCGCGGAACATGTCCTGTCGATCGCGGTCCGACGCGAAGCGTCCTTGTAGGTATGCGGCAACGTCGGAGGTGAGGTACTGGACCACGGCGAGGCGGGCGTGGCCACCACCGAACTGCTCGTCGGCTGTGCCGAACACGGTGAGCATGTCCCGCACGGTGTCGATCTCCCGGCGGCCAACTGCGGCACCTCCGCCACGTGCCTGCCGCCCCCGATCGGCGATGTCCTGCCAGGAGTCAAGGGGGACCGCGAGTGCGGCCAGCGAATACAGGGCGGATAGGCCGAACGCTCGTCGCTCCAAGTCGGCTCTCCCGAGCGTCAGGAGATCAGTGGCAGCATCGCGCTCGCACCGATCCGGGCCGTCCAGGTCAGTCTCCAGGCTACCGCCGCCGGCAAGCCCGAGATCGGTTGCGTTGACCACCCGGCCGATCCTGCGGGTGATCGCCTCGGCCAGATATCGGCAGGTCTTCTCGCCTGGCTTCACTCCGGCAACCCAGTGCCCCACATGGGAGCGGTCGCAAGATGGTAGGGCGTGGCCGTTCTCCTGAGCAACGACGCGTACGGCGGCCGCGCAGGCGCTGTAGGACCACTGGCATTCCCTGATAAAGACGAGTAGTGCGTCGTTCCGCTGCCGTGCTGCCCGTGCCATCGGTCGGCTCCATGGTGGTGGATAGGCGTTCCACGCGTTCAACAGGTGCGGTGCCCCACGCGGCTTCCGGAAGGCACAGCGACTCCGTTTACTGCGAGTAGACCCTATGGGACTCGCGGTGATCAGGCCAATGGTTCGGGGTGTTCGGCGGGCGCGTTGGGAAGCGAGAGTGCGTGTGATTTCCGGAGTTGTGGTGATGGTGTTCGGTGGTCTGGTGCCGGGGTTTCTGCTCGGGCTGCTGGCGTTTCGGGTGAAGGCGAGGTGGTGTCCCCACTGCGGTCAGCCCACCCAACCGCTGCCGCAGGGGCGGAACCAGTGACGCGGTCGTCGGGGGAGCGTGACGAGCCGGTCGGGCGGCGGGTGGCCCGGTGGCGGGTGCGTCGCGGGATGACCCAGCAGATGCTCGCCGACCGGCTCGGCAGGTCGAAGAGTTGGGTCGACAAGGTCGAGCGCGGCGTACGCCGACTGGACCGCTACCCGGTCGTACGGGAAATCGCCGAGGTGCTGCGCCCGACCCGGCAGTCCTGCTCGACCCCTGCCAGCCACCACCGGTGGCGGTCAAGGGCCTGGACGGCGTGGACGGCGTACGCGGGGCCTTGGCTCACTACCACCACCGACCGACCCGTACCGTCGCTGCCGACGAGGTGCGGCGGCGTGTCGCGCACGCGTGGCTCAGCTACGAGCATGCCCACTACGCCCAGCTTCTGCGGGCGCTGCCCGCCCTGCTCGACGCCGCCCACGCCACACCTACCTTGCTGGTTTGCGCGTACCGAATCACCGCCGGCGTGCTCGTCAAACTCGACGAGCCGGACCTCGCGTGGCTCGCCGCCGATCGGGCCGTCGCCGCCGGCGGTGACCCCGTCGGCGTCGGGGCCGCCACCGTCAGCGTCGCGCAGGCGTTGCGTGCCCTGGGCCGTGACCGCCTCGCCCTCACCGCGGCCGTCGCCGCCGCAGGCACCGCCGCCGATGTTCGGGTACGCGGAACACTGCTGCTCCAGGCCGCGATGGCGGCGGCCGGCTGCGGCGATTATCGGCGTGCCGCCGACCTGCTCGGCCACGCCGATGCGCTGGCCGACCGCCGTATGGGGAGCGACGATCCGCACCACACGGCGTTCGGCCCCACCGCTGTGCTGCTCGCCCGCTTCCTCGTCGCGTTGCGCCTCGGCGACACCGACCTGGCCCTGCGTCACCACCGGACCGCCGTCCGCCGCGACGACTGGTCCCTGCTGCCCGCCGAGCATCGGGCGGCTCACCTTGTCGACGCTGCCCGCGCCCACCTCGACAGCGGCGACTCCACCGAGGCCGGGCGCGCGCTGGCCGACGCCCACGTCATCGCACCCGGCGAGATTCGCTGTCGCACTGCCGCCCGTACCCTCATCGTCGAGATCGCCCATCGTGGCCCGGCGGCTGCCGGCGTGGCCCGGCTGGCCGACCTTATTGGCCTCTCCCGTGCCTGATCGACCCCGGCGTCCCGGAAAGTGCGGTATACGGTCGCGCCGGACGGCCCGACTTCCAGGAACCCGAGTCGATCATGGGCGGCGACCGTGAATGGGCGGCTCGATGGTGGTGGGCGGCGGTATGCGGCAATCGGTCCGGGCGCTCAATTTGATCTAGCCATTTGCATCTAGCGATGCCCAACGCGGCTGTCGTAGGGTTCCGGCAGCACCTCGAAAGATGCCAGAAATTGGCTCCTATGCCCTACTTTGCGCTGCGCGTCGAATGGTGGGGGCAATGAATCATGTCGCCGAAAACCTTACGGTAGATGACCCCGGCTGGGTGGATGAAGTCCTGTTCGCCGGCCGTCCGACCGATGTTTGTCTCCGCCTGCCGGAACCGATCGATCGGGCAACCCTGCACCGGTTGGTGACCGCCGCGCAGGACCGGCTGACCGCTGCCGGACTGCGTCCCGGTGGCGCCGTCGCGCTGCGGTTGCCGCCGTCGCTGGCGTACGTCGTCAACCTGCTCGCCGCCTGGCGGGCGGGAGCGCAGGCCATCCTGCTCGACCACCGGCTCACCGACCATGAGGTGGACCGGGCGCTGACCCGGCTCACCCCGCAGGTGGTCGTCGCGCCGCTGCGGACCGGCGGGGGCGCGTTGAGGGTGTTCGTCGACGTCACCGAGAGCGTCACCCGGTACGCGGACAGTCCGGCGGTCAGCGGCCACGCCGTGATCCAGCTCAGCTCCGGCTCGACCGGCCCCTCCAAGGTGATCGGCCGTACGGCCGCCGACCTGGTCGCCGAGGTGCGCCGCTACACCCGTATCGACGGGGTGGCGCTGCCCGGCGAGCGGATCATCCTGCTGCCGTCCATGGTGCACGTGCTCGGCCTGGTCGGGGGGCTGCTCTACGGTCTGCACGCCGGTGTGGAGCTGGTGCCGCCGCAGCGGCTCAGCGGCGACGCCGTGCTGGCCGCCATAGCCGCCCAGGCCACGCCGGCCACGGTGCTGGGCGTGCCGTTCCACATCGGTCTGCTCGCCTCCAGCCGGCCGACCGGTCCGCTGCCGCAGCTCCGGCGGATGACCACCGGCGGCGAGCTGGTCCCGGCCGCGGTGGCCCGGGCGTTCACCGACCGGTACGGGGTGCCGCTCGGCAACATGTACGGGATGACCGAGGTCGGGGTCATCGGCACCGACCTGCACGGCACGCACCGCCCGTCGATCGCCCCCGCGCCCGGCATTGAGGTCCGCGAGTCCGGCGGTGAGCTGTGGGTGTCCTGCCCGGCGTCGCCGTACGTCGGGCTGAGCGACCCCACCCGCTGGGCCGACGGCTGGCTGCACACCCGCGACGCCGGCACTGTCGACGCCGACACCGGCCTGGTCACCGTGCGCGGCCGCCTCGACTCGCAGGTATCCGTGGGCGGGATGAAGGTCGACCTCACCGAGGTGGAGGCGACCGTCGCCGAGCTGCCCGGCGTGGCCGCCGCCGTGGTGGTGTGGGACGACGGCATCACCGCCTACGTCCAGCCCGACGGTCCGCTGTCCGAGGAGGTCCTGGACAAGCTCCTCAGCGAGCGGTTGGCCGGCTACAAGCGACCCCGGGTGGTGCGCCTGCTCGACGCGTTGCCCCGCACCACCACCGGCAAGCTGGTCCGCTCGACGGACGCGCTGCGGTCGGCGGTGACGTCGTGACCGGCCCGCTGCGCCACTTCGACGCCGCCACCCGCGCCGACAAGCGCGCCGCCACCCGCGCCGACAACCGCGCGCGGCGACCGTACGGCGGGACCCGGCCGACCGCCGGTGTCCCCGCCGACCCAGACCAACGCGGTGTCCCGATCGGACACCGTCACCTGGCTTACGCAGAGAGGGTATCCATGAGAGCCGAGGTCCGCGCCTTCGTCGTCGAGCAGCTCGTCGACATGAACTACGACGTCGAGGGGCTCGACGACGACACCACGCTCGGCCCGTCCGGCGTCGACCTGGAATCGCTGGCCCTGTCCGATCTGGCCGTCCGCGTCGAGGACCAGTTCGGCCTGACGTTCGCCGACGACGAGTCGGAGATGCTCGCGCTGATGACGGTCGGCGAGTTCACCACGATGGTCGCCGACCGCGTCGCCGAGGCGAAGCGCGACGACGCCTGATGACGGGTCAGCCCGACCTGGGGCGAGCTGACCTGCTGACCATGCTCGCCGAACTCACCGCGAAACCCGCCGACGAGGTCCCGGACCGGGTCGGCTCGATGGAGCTGGCCTGGCTCGTACACCTCGTCGAGCAGCGCTACGGGCGTCAGCTCGACCTCACCGACGACGACCTGGCCGGCATCCGTACCGTCGACGACGCCCTGGCGGTCCTGCGGGCGTCGTTGACCGCTCCCGCAGATGGCTGAGCCGCCCGTCGTC
Organism: Micromonospora sp. DT44; assembly: GCF_049841635.1. NCBI lineage: Bacteria > Bacillati > Actinomycetota > Actinomycetes > Micromonosporales > Micromonosporaceae > Micromonospora > Micromonospora sp. DT44. The sequence goes on from NZ_JBNCKS010000049.1 coordinate 6,090, forward strand.
CAGCTCACCGGTGTGCACGCGGTCAGCGCCCTGGGGCGGGGCGCTGAGGCGCAGCTCGCCGCCACGCCGGCCTTCGGACCGATCCGTCGTTTCGACACGAGCACACGCCGGGTCACCGTGGCGGCCACCCTGCCCGAGGTCGGCACCCTCGCCGACGAGCTGGCCGACGCGATCGACGCGGCCTGCCGGACGGCCGGCCTGGACCGCGCCCGGCGCGCGGGGTGTGCGCTGCTGCTCGCCGTGCACGGCGGCCCGGCCGCCGGCGTGGAGCCGGTCCCGTCCGCGCTCGCCGGCCAGCTCGCCGCCCGCTGTGGGCTGTCCGCTCACACCCGGGTCTACACCAGCGCGTGCGTGTCGGCGAGTACGGCGGTGGCCGACGCCGCCACCCTGATCAGCCGGGGTGATCTGGACCGGGTGGTGGTGGCCGCCGGTTATCTCGTCGAGCCGGACCAGTTCGCGCTCTTCGACGCCGGCCGTGCCCTCGCCGACGACGGCGCGGTACGCCCGTTCAGCGCTGGCCGCCGTGGGCTGCTGCTCGGTGACGGCGTGGCCGCCGTGGTGGTCGAGTCCCGCGCCGAGGCGCGGCGGGGCGCGGACCCGGTGGCGACCGTCGCGGGCTGGGGACGCGCCGGGGACGCGTACCATCCGTGCCAGCCGGACCCGACCGGCGCCGGGCTGGCCCGCGCGGCCAGCGCCGCGCTGCGCCGGGCCGGGCTGGCGCCGCAGGCCATCGGGTACGTCAACGCCAACGCCACCGGCACCGCCCAGAGCGACGCCGCCGAGGCCGCGGCGCTGCTGCGGGCCCTCGACGGGTACGCCACCGACGTGCCGGTCAGCTCCACGAAGGGGTTGCACGGGCACGCGTTGGAGGCGTCCGGGCTGCTCGAACTGGTGGTCACGGCGATGGCGCTGCGGGCCGGCGAGTTGCCGGTCAACGCCGGCTGGCAGGGCCCCGACGAGGCGTGTCCCGTCAACGTCATCACGGGGGCGTCGCGCCGTGCGCCGGTGACCCACGCGCTGACCCTCAACTCCGCGTTCGGCGGCGCCAACACCGCGCTCCTGGTCGGCGCGCCATGACCACTCCGACCTCCCCGCGATCGTGCACTTTCTGCGCCGACGAATCCGGCGAAGAACGCGAATCCACAACAGAAACCGCAAGATCGCGGGGGGTGGCGGTGCGGGAGCTCGCGCGGGCGCGTTGGCCCGAGCCGGGGGACGGGGCCGTGCCGGGGGTGCCGGGGTTCGTGCACTCGGCGTTCGCGCCCACGGTCGTGGCGGTCGGCGAACGGTGCCTGCGGCGGCGGTACGGGAACCAGCCGGTGCCGGAGGAGGTGCGCACCGCGATCGTGCTGGTCAGCGCCAGCGGTGACCGGGCCAGCGCCGATCACGTACGCGTGACGGTCGAGGCCGGCGGCCGGATCGGGCCGCTGTTCTTCTACCAGTCCGTGCCCAACAGCGTCGCCGGGCACCTCGCGGCCCGCTGGGGACTGCGCGGCCCGGTGGTCTGCCTCAGCCCGACCGGCGACCCGTACGCCGAGGGCACCGCGCAGGCGGCACTGCTGCACGACGACGGCGACGCCGATGAGGTGTTGCTGATCCTGATCGAACAGACGCCCGACCTGTCCACCGAGGCGGTCGCGGTGTTGCTGGGGGGAGGAGCACGACCATGAGGACACCGGGACTGCGCGGCCGGTTGGCCGCCGACACCGAGCTGGGCGCGGGCAACATGCTGGCCCGCGTGCTGGCGCACGGCGCCGACCCGGACGGGCCGGCGCTGACCTTTGACACCGCCGTCGACGGGCATCCGGCGCAGGCGCCGCTCACGTTGGGCCAGCTCGACGAGCGGGTCGCCGCCCGCGCGGCGTGGCTGCACGAGCAGGGGGTACGCCCCCGCGACCCGGTGGCCGTCTGGGCCACCGCCGCCGCCGACATGGTGCTGAGCTTCCTGGCGCTGGCCCGGCTCGGCGCGATCCCGGCGCTGATGAACGGCAAGCTGCGTCCGGAGATCGCCGCCGAGTACATCCGTCGGCTGCGCGGTGTCGGGGTGCTCGCCGACGACGCGCACACCGCGCTGCTGGCCGGGCACGAGCTGGGCGTACCGGTGCTGGGGACGCCCGCGCGGGCCGGCACCGGCGATCCGGCGGCGGCCCCGCCGCACTACCGGCACCACCCGGACGACCCGATCGTGATCACCCACACCTCCGGGACGACCGGGGTGCCCAAGGCGGTGCTGCACTCCCACGCCAGCCTCTTCGCGGCCACCCGGCACCTGCTGAGCATGCCGCAGGCGCAGGGCACCAGCCGGATCCTCAACGCCCTTCCCGCACCGCACACCGCGACCGTGCTGATGGTCAACCAGGCGTTGGGTAACCGCGCCCAGATGTTCCTCCTCTCCGAGCAGGGCGGCGAGCGGGTCCTCGACGCGATCCAACGCTGGCGTCCCGACGGGGTGTTCGGTTTCTCGGTCACCTGGGCCGAGCTGGCCCGGTTCGACCTGTCCGGGTACGACCTGGACTCGGTGCGGCTGTGGTTCAACACCGGCGACTGCTCGCACGAGCCGCACATCCGCCGCCTCGTCGCGGTCGGTTGGCACGACACCGTCACCCGCGACGGGGTGGCACGGGTGCCCGGCTCGCTGTTCATCGACGGGCTGGGCTCCAGCGAGATGGGGCACTCGATGTTCCACATCACCCACCGCGCCGACACCGACCGGTACGGCCGCTGCATCGGCCGGCCGTACCAGTTCACCAAGGTCGCGGTGCTGGACGCCGACGGCGAGCCGGTGCCGGTCGGCGAGGTGGGTTTCCTGGGCGTCGACTCGCCGTCGCTGTTCCGGGGCTACTGGAACGACTCGGCCACCACCTACCGGTTCCGCCAGCGCGGCTGGTACCTCACGGGCGACCTGGTCCGCGCCGACGCCGAGGGCCGGTACTACCACCTGGACCGGGCGGTCGACTCGGTCGACGCCGGGGACGGGCGGCGGTTCTTCACCGCCCTGTCGGAGGAGCGGATCCTCGCCACCTGCCCGGACGCCACCGACTGCACGGTGGTGATCGTCGCCGAGGCCGGCGCGGTGGTGACCGACGTGCTGCTGGAGTTGGCCGCCGGCGCGGACGAGGCCGAGGACCGTACCGAACGGGTCCGCGCCGCTCTCGGCGCGGTGGTCGGCGCCACGCTGCGCCGGGTCGTGCCGGTACGCTCCGACGACATCCCGGTGACCGTGACCGGCAAGGTCCGCAAGGTGGCCCTGCGGGAGCGTTACCTCACCGAGGCCGCGTCGTGAGCGGGCGGGTCGGAGCGCCCGCGTGAGCGCGCTGATCACCGGGATGGGCCTGTTCAGTCCGGTCGGGCGGGGCGTCGAGGAGACCTTCGACGCGTTGACGACCGGGCGGTCCGGGCTGACCCGCCCACCCGAGGGCCATCCGGCGTCGGGCTCGCTGGACGTCGCCGGTCTGCTGCCCGACATCGACCCGCGCAGCGTCCTGCCCGGCCCGGAGAGCCGGGTCCTGGACCGGACCGTGGTCCTGGCGCTGCTCACCGCCGCCGACGCGCTCGCCGACGCCGGCATCGAGGTGGGCCGCGACGTCGACCCCTCCCGGATCGGCGTGATCGTCGGCGGTGTCGGCGGAATGGCCACCCTGGAGTCGCAGGTGCTGGCCCGGGCCGCCCGGGGGCGGTCGGCGGTCAGCCCGTACCTGCTCACCGGCATCCTGCCGAACATGCCGGCGGCCCGGATCGCCATCAGGTACGGCATCCAGGGCTACAGCTCGTCGGTCGGCACGGCCTGCGCCTCCGGGGCGCAGGCGGTCGCCGACGCGGTCCGGCTGATCCGGTGCGGGGAGGCCGACGTCGTGGTCTGCGGGGCCAGCGAGGCGCCGCTCTTCCCGACCTTCACCGACACGTTCGGCAACGCGCGGGCACTGGCCCGCGCCGGCGGCGACCCGACCCGGGCGAGCCGGCCGTTCGACATCTCCCGCAGCGGCTTCGTGCTGGCCGAGGGGGCGGCGCTGCTGGTCCTCGAACGCGCCGAGCACGCCGCAGCGCGCGGCGCCCGGGGGTACGCCGAGGTGGCCGGTTACGGCGCGACCACCGACGCGTACCACCCGACCGCCCCGCGCCCGGACGGCGCGGGCGCGGCGGCCTGCATCCGGGGCGCGCTGCGCAGCTCGGGGGTGCCGGCGGCGGCGGTCGGCTACGTCAACGCGCACGGCACCGGCACGAAGCTCGGGGACATCGCGGAGACCACGGCCCTCGCGGACGTCTTCGGCGACGGTGGCGTGCCGGTCAGCTCCACCAAGGCGCTCACCGGTCACCTGCTCGGCGCGTCCGGGGTGTTGGAGACGGCGGCGACCGCGCTGGCGCTCGGTCGGGGGTTGCTGCCGCCGACGTACCACCTCGACGACCTGGACCCGGCCTGCCCGGGCGACCACATCCGGGGGGCGCCCCGCCGGGCCGATGTGGAGTACGCGCTGACCAACTCGTTCGGGTTCGGCGGCCAGAACGTGAGCCTGGTGCTCGCGCGGGTCGCCGAGCCGAGGAGGTGAGCGACGCGCATCCCGGGCTGGGGGGTCCGGACGGCAACACGGGCGAAGCATGGGGAAGGGCACGTGAGGACATGGACATCCGTGGTATCGACCACATCGAACTCTACGTAGGCGACGCCCGACAGGCGGCGTTCTACTTCAGCGCCGCCGTCGGTTTCCAGCTCTGCGGGCAGGGTGGCCCGGAGACCGGGCTGACCGCGCAGCGCTCGCTGCTGCTCTGCCACGGCGACATCCGACTGCTGCTCACCTCGGGGCTGAGCGTCGACCATCCGGCGGCCCGGTACGTGCACCGACACGGCGACGGCATCGCGGTCGTCGCCGTCGAGGTCGACGACGTCGTGGGCGCGTACGCCGAGCTGCTGGCCCGGGGTGCGACGGGCGTGACGCCACCGACCACCCGCACCGGCGCGGACGCCGAGGTGGTGACCGCCGAGGTGGAGGGCTTCGCCGACGTGCGGCACCGCCTGGTGCAGCGTCGGGGGAGTCGAAGCGAGTTTCTGCCCGGCCTGATCACGTCGACGCCTTCGGCGAACGAGGAGGAACCCGTCCTCGCCGAGGTGGACCACCTGGCGGTGTGCGTGCCGCCCGGGGAACTCGACGGGACCGTCCGGCACTTCGAGGATCTGTTCGGCTTCGCGCAGATCTTCGAGGAGCACGTCGAGGTCGCCGGCCAGGGGATGAACTCGAAGGTGGTGCAGAGCCCGTCCGGGCGCGTCACCGTGGTGCTGCTGGAGCCGGACCGCACCCGCCGGCCCGGGCAGATCGACGCGTTCCTCGACCAGCACGCCGGTGGGGGAGTGCAGCACCTGGGGCTGCGAACCGACGACATCGTGGCGGCCGTCGAGTCCCTCGGCCGGCGGGGGGTGCGTTTCGCCGGAACCCCCGGCGCCTACTACGACACCCTCCAGGCGCGGGTCGGTCGGGTGGACGCGCCGCTGCACCGGCTGCGTGAGCTGGGGGTGCTCGTCGACTCCGACCACGGTGGACAGCTGTTGCAGATCTTCGCCGAGTCGATGCACGTGCGCCGCACGCTGTTCCTGGAGCTGATCGAGCGGCGGGGCGCGAGCGGCTTCGGCAGTGGCAACATCAAGGCGCTCTACGAGGCCAAGGAGCGGGAATTGGCCGCGCAGGGGGTGGGGGCGTGAGCGCGCTGACCGCTGCGGAGGAGGCGCTGCTGCCCTCCGACGAGGACGTGCGGCACTACGCCGAGCACGGCTGGTACCTGTCCAAGAAGATCTTCACCGACGACGAGGTGGAGGCGCTCGCCGCCGCCGCGCGGCGCTACTACGACGGCGAGCGGGATCGTCGCCTGCCGGTCCGCCCACCGAAGCTCGCCTACTGGGAGCCGTCGAACGGGCCGGTGCAACGGCACAACGACTACGTCCACCACGAACACGACGGGCTCGGCGCGATCCTGCGCAAGCCGCTGCTGGGCGCGGTGGCCGCCCGCCTGGCGCAGGCCGACGAGATCCGTGTCTTCCAGTCCACCCTGATCCTCAAGCCACCGATCGAGGGCGAGCCGAGCAACATCGTGCCCTGGCACTTCGACAAGCACTACTGGGCGTCCTCGTCGTCGGAGAAGATGCTCACCGCGTTCATTCCCTTTCACGACTGCGGGGAGGAGATGGGCACCATCACGATGGTCGACGGCTCGCACCTGTGGAAGGAAATCGGCGCGGACGACACCGTGGTGCGGCACTTCGCCGACCGGGACCGGAGCCAGCTCGAGGAGATGCTGGCCGAGAACGCCGCGCACAACGGCGCGGAGATCCGCAAGATCTCCATGGTGATCCCCAGAGGACACGTGAGCTTCCACCACTGCCGCACCTACCACGGCAGCGGCCCCAACGTCAGCGATCGTCCCCGACAGGCGATCTCGCTGCACCTGCAGGACGGCGACAACGCCTGGCGGGAATATCCCCTCTCGGACGGCACGCTCGCCGCGTACAACCACGACGTGCTGGTCCGCCGCACCCACGAGGGGCGGCCGGACTACGCGGACCCCGACTACTGCCCGGTCATCTGGCGCGACCGCGCCCAGCAGGGAGGCTGACAATGTCACGGTACGACTGGGGTAGGACGCACCCGGGCATCGAGCGGCTGGAACAGGCGGTGACCGAGCGCCGCGACGCTGTGGTCAAGCACCCGCTCTACGCCGACCTGGACACCCACGAGGCGCTGGTCACCTTCATGGAGCACCACGTCTTCGCGGTCTGGGACTTCATGTCGCTGTTGAAGTCGTTGCAGCGGCAGCTGACCTGCGTGAGCGTGCCGTGGATCCCGACCGGCCCGACCGGCAGCCGCCGGCTCATCAACGACATCGTCATGGTCGAGGAGAGCGACGAACTGGGCGAGGGCTACATCAGCCACTTCGAGCTGTACGTCCGGGGCATGGCCGAGGCCGGCGCGGACACCACCGCCGTGAACGCCCTCGTCGACCTGCTGCGCGCGGGCCGGCCGGTGACCGACGCGCTCGCCGAGGCGGGTGCGCCGGCCGCGTCCGCCCGGTTCGCCGCGACCACCTGGCAGATCATCGAGTCGACCCCGGTGCACTGCCAGGCGGCGGCGTTCGCGTTCGGCCGCGAGGACCTGATCCCCGACATGTTCACCCAGGTCGTCACCGTCAACGAACGCAGCAACCGGCTGCACACGTTCGTCGACTACCTGGAACGGCACATCGAGGTCGACGGCGAGCAGCACACGCCGATGGCCATGCAGATGCTCGCCGACCTGTGCGGTGACGACGACACCAAGTGGCAGGAGTGCGCCGACACGGTCAACACCGCGCTCGCCGCCCGGACCCGCCTCTGGGACGACATCCTCGCCGCCATCAAGGGCCCGGCGTGACCGACGCCGACCCGGTCCGGCTCTACCGCACGGTCCGGCTGATCCGCCGGTTCGAGGAGCGCGCGGTGGAGCTGGTCCACGGTGGGCAGATCGTCGGCGGCATCCACCCGTACCTCGGTCAGGAGGGGATCGCCGCCGGCGTCTGCGCCGCCCTGGGGGCCGACGACGTGCTCGCCGGCACCCACCGCGGCCACGGGCACGTGCTCGCCCGGGGCGCGGACCCGGCCCGGATGCTCGCCGAGCTGTGCGGCCGGGTCACCGGCCTCAACGCCGGCCGGGGCGGGTCGATGCACGCCGCCGACCTGAGCCTCGGTGTGCTCGGCGCCAACGCGATAGTGGGCGCGTCCGGGGCGATCGTCACCGGCGCGGTCTGGGCCCGCCGCCGGCAGGGTCGGGACACCGTCGGGGTGAGCTTCTTCGGCGACGGCGCGGTCAACGAGGGGATGCTGCTGGAGGCGTTCAACCTGGCCGCGCTCTGGCGGGTGCCGGTGCTGTTCGTCTGCGAGAACAACGGCTACGCCACCACCATGCCGGTCGGCGGCGCGGTCGCCGGCAGCATCGCCGGCCGCGCCGCCGCCTTCGGCATCCCCGCCGCCGAGATCGACGGCCAGGACCCCGAGACGGTACGCGCCGCCGCGTCCGCCGCCGTCGCGCGGATGCGCGCCGACGGCGGCCCGGAGCTGATCGAGGCCCGTACCTACCGCTTCGACGTCCACCACACCTTCGAACACGGGGTACGCCTCGACTACCGGCCGCCCGACGAGGTGTCCCGGGGTCGGTCCCGGGACCCGGTGGACATCCAGGGCGCACGGCTCACCGACGCCGACCGGGAAGCCGTGGACGCCGAGGTCGAGGCGACCCTCGACGAGGCCGTGCGGTTCGCCCTGGCCAGCGCGCACCCCGATCCGGCCGACGCCCTCGCGTACCTCTACGCCAGCGGCCTGACCGCCCGCACCGGAGGTGGTTGAGGTGCCCCGACTGTCGTACCGGCGGGCGTTGACCCGGGCCCTCGCCGACGAGCTGGCCCGCGACGAGACGGTGTTCCTGCTCGGCGAGGATGTCCAGGTCGGCGCGTCGTTGGTGACGACCGGGCTCGCCAAGCGGTTCGGAACCGACCGGGTCCGCGACACACCGCTGTCCGAGCAGGCGTTCACCAGCTTCGCCACCGGGGCGGCGCTGGCCGGGCTCCGGCCGGTGATCGAGTTCCAGATCCCGTCGCTGCTGTTCCTCGTCTTCGAGCAGATCGTCAACCACGCGCACAAGTTCCCGCTGATGACCGGCGGGCAGTGCGCGGTGCCGGTCACCTACCTGGTGCCCGGCTCCGGGTCGCGTACCGGCTGGGCCGGGCAGCACTCCGACCACCCGTACAGCCTCTTCGCCCACGTCGGCGTGGTCACCGTCGTACCGTCCACCCCGGCCGACGCGTACGGCCTGCTGGTCACCGCGATCCGGCACGACGACCCGGTGGTCGTGTTCGCGCCGGCCGGCGCGATGGACCTCCGGGACGATGTCGCCGAGCTGGAACCGGTGCCGCTGGGGCGGGGCCGGGTGCACCGACCCGGCGACGACGTCACCGTGGTCGCGGTCGGGCATCTCGTGCACGACGCGCTCGCCGTGGCCGACGAGCTGGCCGACGAGGTGTCGGTGGAGGTCTTCGACCCGCGCACCCTCTATCCGTTCGACATCGACGGCCTCACCGAGTCGGTGGCGCGTACCGGCCGCCTCGTCGTCATCGACGACGCCAACCGCTCCTGCGGTTTCGCCGCCGAGGTCATCGCCTCGGTCGTGGAGCGGGTGCGGCTGCTGGCCCCACCGCGCCGGGTGACCCGACCCGACGGCGCGGTGCTGCCGTTCGCCCCCGCCCTGGACCGGGCCGTGCAGCCCGGTCGGGAGCAGCTCGCCACCGCCATCCACCTGACCATGAAGGACGGCTCATGATCGACCCGAACTATCCCTGGCCGTCGGCCGACGGAGCGTGGAAGGACCTGCCCGAGCCGGCCCGCCGGGCCATGGTGGCCGCCGGCGCCGCTGCCTGGGACCGCGTCTTTCACGGCCGGGCCACCTACAACAAGCAGTGGCGGCTGGCCCGCCCCCCGGTGCTGGCCGCCGACACCTGGCGGGAGCTGAACGACGTCTGCGACCGGCTGGCCCAACTCGTCCTCGACGCCTGCCGCCGCCGGGTGGACACGGCCGGCGAGCTGCGCCGACTGCTCGGCGTTCCGGCGGGGGAGACCCGCCTGCTGGACGAGGCGGAGCCGCTGACCGAGGCGCTGCTGGCCGCGTACCGGCCGGATGTGATCTTCACCGACGGCGTGCCGAAGTTCGTGGAGTACAACATCGACAGCAGCCTCGGGGGAGGGTTCGACGCCGACACCGTCATCCAGCGGTTCGCGCAGCTCTACACCGAGCACGGGCTCCTCGACGGCCTGCCGCTACGGGCCGCGCCGTCCCTGCTGGACCAGCGGTTCGTGGCGATCCGCGACGAACTCGACCTGCCCGAGGGCGCCCGGCTGGCCCTGTTGATGGACTTCGACGCCGACTACCCGGGCCTGGACGACCCGGAGACGTTCATCCGGATCCTCAGCCCGCTGGCCGTCCGGGCCCGGGACTTCGGCATCGACCTGGTCATCGCGCCCCTGTCCAGCGCCACCCTGGACGCCGACAAGCGCCTCGTCGTGGACGGCGCGCCGGTCGACGCGCTGTTCCGGCTGTTCGTGCCCAACCGGGTCACCCCGACCGCGGGTCTGGACGCGGTGGCCGGCGCGCTGGCCGCCGGCACGCTGCCGATGTACGTGTCGACGGCGGCCTGGCTTCTCGGCAACAAGACCACCTTCGCCTGGCTGTGGGAGGACGTCGACACCCTGCCCGCCGACGACCGGACGCTGATCCGCCGGCACGTGCCGTACACGGTGCTGTTGACCGTCGCGGTGCTCGACCGGGCGATCGCCGAGCAGGCCACCCTGGTGGCGAAGCCGGCGGACGGCTCGGCCGGGCACGGCGTGCTGATCGGCCCCGAGTTGAGTGCGTCGGACTGGGTCGAGGGCCTGCGCGCGGCCGTCGACCGGGGTGGGGCGATCCTGCAGCAGTACCTGCCGGCCGACCGGGTGCCGATGGACTTCGTGCAGATCGAGACCGGCGAGACGGTCACGGCCGACGTCCCGTACAGCCTGGCCCCGTACCTGTTCGGCCGAACGGCCTCCGGCGGCCTGGCGCGGGTCGGCTACCCCGGCGGTGACGGCATCCTCAACCTGGCCCACGGAGTCCTCCTAACCGGAATCCTCCTGCACAACTGACCCGGCCTCGGCCCCGTTGATCATGAAGTTATCGTCCCGACACGCCGATGCCGGTGACGATAACTTCATGATCAACGGGGCGAACCTCGGAGGTGGCGGGACAGGGCGCGGAGGGTTTCGGCCGTCGCTATCGCGTCGCTGCGGCCGCTGCCGTGGCGGCCGTCGGTGCTGTAGAGGGACGCATCGGCCGTGAGTGGGTGGTCGGTGAGGCGCACGTGGATTGTTTCCAGGCGCGCGGCCAGCCTCCCGGTGTGGGTGGAGAGGCGGCGCATCCGCTCGCCGAGGCCGGCCCGTATGTGCTCGGGCACGGCCGGGCTGTGCGACACGTCGAACATGCCGATGGTGACCACGTCCGCGCCCGCGTCCCGCAACGCCTCGATCATCGCGGTCAGCTCGACGTCGACCGCGTCGGCGTCGTACGCGGGATGGAAGGCGTCGTTGCCGCCGCAGACCACCAGCGCGAGGTCCGGTTCGGCGGCGAGCGCCGGGGCGAGCTGGGTGGCCCGCACCTGGTGTGCGCACAGGCCGCGCCGGCCCAGATTCACGTACGCCAGCTCGGGGCGTACGGCCCTCAGCTCGGCGGCGAGCCGGTCGACCCACTGCACGTCCGGGTAGCCCGGTGTCGGCTCGCACATGCCCTCCACGACGCTGTCGCCGAGTGCCACGAACCGCCGCCACGGGTGCGCGTGCAGCAGTTCGGCGGCCTCGCCGGGACTCAGGCAGTACGGGTCCGTCGATTCGCTCAGCGTCGATGGCATGTCGGCACGCTAGCCGACCACCGCCTCCTCGGCCAGGCTCACCTCGGCCAGGTACACGCAGGTCCGCTCCTCGTGCGAGGAGTAGTAGCTGACCCAGAGCCTGTCGTCGTGCCATACCAGACCGGGATAGCTGGTGTCACCGCCGGACGGCAACGCGACCAGTTCGGTCAGTGCGCCGCGCACGGGGTCGACCGCGCAGATCGCGGTCCGGACGTCGCCGTCGAGCAGGCGTACGCCGGCGACCAGCCGCCCGTCGGGCAGCCGCCGCAACGAGGGGCCGCCGACCCGTACGCCCAGGTCGGTCCAGGTCCACTCGCGGTACGGCGGGTGCGCCCGACCGAGCTGCGCGGTGGCGTCGTCGCCGTCGCGGCGCAGCAGACAGTGCGCGGTGCCGTCCGGGGCGAAGACCAACCCGGACTCGTTGGGGTAGCCGCCCTCGAACAGCGTCGGCACCCACGGCCGCAGGTCGAGCCCGTCGACGCTGCGGTAGAGCCGGGCGAACCGCGGCCCTCGGGTGGCGTAGCCCACGCCGTACATGGCGTCGTCGTGCCAGGCGGCCTGCCACACCCACACGTCCGGCTCGCCGACCGGCGTCGGCTCACCCCAGGCGCGGCCGTCGTCGGAGATCCAGGACAGTGTGATGAACGTCCCGGTCCGGGCCGCGGCCAGCAGTTGCAGCCGCCCGTCGGGGCGTGCCACGAACCGTGGGTCGCGCAGGTCGCCGGCCGCCCGGATGACGGCCGCGGACCTCCACGCCCGTCCGTCCGTCGAGGTCAACACCCGGATCACGCCGTCGTCCGAGAGGTGGCCGTCGGCCTCGCGGAACGCGCAGAACCACGTTCCGGCATGCCGGACGAGGTCGGTGAACGCGCTGTGCGGCGCGCTGTCGCCGATCCGGTGTACGGCGACGACCTCGGCGCTGGTGCGACGGGTGGATGACGACGTCATGCGCGACGGGCCTCCTGGCGCTGGTGGGCGGAACGTCCCGGTGACGACGGACGACGCTAGCCGCCGCCGTCGACGCCCGGACGGCCGTGCGGCGAACGGCGGACGAACTCGTTAGCGGCGGCATCGGCGCGTGAGCCAAGGGTCGGTGGCGGCGGCCGGTCACGATGACGACGGGACACGTCCGTCGGGAGGTGGCAGCGTGCTCGCATCGTTCCTGCAACAACTGGCCAGCAAAATCGTCGAGGAGATCCTCAAGAGGGTCGTCGAGTGGCTCGCGCCGAAGGCGCTGGGATCGGTGCCGCACGCCGCTTCGCCGAACTGCCCGCGCTGCGGCGGGTACGGGGTGGCCCGCTGGACGCCCGGCGGGGTGTGGCCGCTCTTCGTGCCGTCACTGCTCACCTTCACCTGGGGCTTCGCCGGTCTGCTGCTCGGCGTGCCGGTGCTGCTGTTGACGGTGGCCGGCGCGGTGGTGTCCGGCGCGGTGATGCCGGCCCTGGCAGTCCTGCTGGGACTGCCGGTTCTCGCCACCGTGATGCTCCTGGGTGCGTTCGGGCTGGCCCACTACCACAGCTACCCGCCGAAGCGTTGCCACCGCTGCCACGGGAGCTGGCCACGGCGGACGCGCGAGGAGTACCTGCGGTCGTCCCAGCCGGTGTTCGCCTGCGCGTGCGGTCAACGGCTGCGGGTGCCCCGGGCGGCCGGGTCGCGGCTGCGGTGCCCGCGCTGCCACACCGAACACGCCACCCCGGCGGCGGCCGGCCGCTGACGGCTCAGCGGTGTTCGTCGAGCAGCTCGCCGATGACGCGTCGGGAACCGGCGGGGTCGGAACCGTCCAGGGTGATCAGCGCCTTCCACAGGGCCCAGCCGCGTCCGCGCGCCCAGGTACCCGCGTCGACGTCGAGCGCGTCGCGGAACGCGGCCCGGCTGTCGCCGTGCAGCAGGGTCCAGGCGATCACCGTGTCGCAGGCGGGATCGCCGACGCCGCAGCAGCCGAAGTCGATGACGGCGGCGAGCCGGCCGTCGCGCACCAGCACATTGGCGTACGCGACATCGCCGTGGAACCACACCGGTGGGCCCGACCAGGTGGCATCGAGCGCGTCCTGCCAGATGGCGGTGACCGCGTCGACGTCGAGCCGGTCGCGGTGCGTCTCGATCGCCGCCCGGGTCTCGGCGTCGTAAATGGACAGCGGTCCTCCCCGCCAGAAGCTGTGCGGGCCGGCCGCGGGACCGTCGGTGGCGTCGACGGCGCGCAGGGCCCGCAGGAAGGCAGCGAGGTCCGTCGCGAACCGGGTCAGGTCGTCGATCCGCTCGGGGCGTGCGGTGTGCCCGTCGATCCAGCGATAGACCGACCAGGGGTACGGGTAGCCCGCTCCCGGTCGGCCCTGGGCGAGCGGCACGGGGATCTCCCACGCGAGCCGCTCACCGAGCACGGGCAGCCACCGCTGTTCCTTGGCGACCTGGGCTACGTACCCCTCGCCGCTGGGCAGCCGCACGGTCATCTCGTCGCCCAGGCGAAAGGTGCGGTTGTCCCAGCCGCCCACCTCGACCGGGCGTACGGGCAGGTCGGCCCAGCACGGGAACTGCTCGGCGACCAGGTGGCGTGCCAACGTGGCGTCGATCAGTGGGGCGGCCGGCTCGTCGGTGTGCGGTGCGGGTGCGCTCATCCGGACGAGCCTGCGGGTGCTGGCCGTCGCCTGCAACCGAGTTCCACGCCGTCGCGACGGTCAGGACGTGGTGACCGGGGTGGGCCGCGAGGGTGTGGTCGTACGGGCCAGCAGGGGCAGCGCGGTGATCGCCAGGCAGGCCGCGGCCATGAGCAGCAGCGCCGGGGTGAGGCCGAACGCGTCCACCGACCAGCCACCGAGGAGCGCGCCGACCGGCAGGCCGACGAAGGCCAGCGAACCGGCGATGCCGAGCACCCGGGTCTGCAGGTCCGGTGGCACCCGCTCGTACAGCGCCACCCCGAGCAGCGGGTTGACCGCCGCGATGCCGATCCCGGACAGGAAGGTCACCACGAGGACGACCGGCAGTTCGTCGCTGATCGCCAGGGCGACCAGTCTTGGTGTGCCGGCGACCGTCGCCCCGATCAGGAACGTCAGCCGGCCGGGCAGCCGGGGCCCGAGCGCGGTGAACGCCACGTTGCCCAGCAGCGCGCCCGCCGAGAAGGCCGCGAGCACGAGCCCGAGCCCGCTCGGACCGTGCAGTTCGCGGGCGACCCAGAACGGGATGTAGACGGCCACGCTCGCGTTGGCCACCATGTTCAGCGCCGAGACGACCACCAGCATGCCCAGCAGCGGCCGGTCCCGACCGAGGTAGCCGAAGCCGTCCCGCAGCGCGCGGAGGTAGCCCACCGGCGCGGCGGGCGTGGCCGGGGCGGCCGGTGGGCGAACCAGGAGACCGATGAGCAGCGCGCAGATCGCGAAGCTGGCCGCGTCGATGAGGATCGCCTGGGTCACCCCGAACGCGGCGATCAGGACACCGCCCACGGCCGCGCCGAACAGCGTCACCACCCGGCTCAACCCGTCGTACGCCGAGGTGAGGCGGATCAGGGGCACCCCGGCGGCCTCGGCGACCGGCCGGAACATGACGTGCTTGACCCGGTCCCCGATGCCGCGCAGCGCCCCGGCGACCGCGACCAGCGCCACCAGGGGAGCGAAGCCCAGCCACGGGGTGAGCGCGACGACGACCATCGCCAGCGCGCTGCCCGCGTCGCAGAGGATCGACGTCCGGCGCAGGCCGATCCGGTCCGCCCAGGGCGTGCCGAGGGCACTGGACAGCAGGTACGGAAGTGTCTCGGCGAACGCGACCAGACCCATCTTCGTCGGGCTGCCGGTGGTGACCAGCACCAGCCAGGGGATGGTCACCACCGAGATGCGGGTGCCCAGGTTGGAGATCAGGTCCGCGCCGACCAGGACGGCCAACTGCCGGCGGGGGGTCACGCCCCGACCGCCGCCGCCCGCCGCGCGGCGTACCCGGCGCGCAACGCCCGCTTGTCCACCTTGACCGACCGGTTCACCGGTAACCGGTCGACGAACTCCACCCCGACCGGCGCCCACATCTCGTTGAGCTCGGCGGTCACCAGGTCGATCAACTCCGTGGCCGTGACCGTCGCGCCCGGCGCGGGCACCACATACGCGTACGGCGCCTCGCCGACCTCGTCGTCCGGTACGCCGATCACGGCGGCCGCCCGCACCTGCGGGTGCCCGGCCAGCACGTCCTCGATGGGGCGGCAGAAGATGGCCCAGTTCCGCCGGTGCGTCACGATCATGTCGTGCGCCCGGTCGACCAGGTAGAGGTAGCCGTCCTCGTCGAGGTGGCCGATGTCGCGGGTGCGGACCCAGCCGTCGACGAGCGTCTGCGCGGTCAGCTCGGGCTGCCCGTGGTAGCCGGCGAAGCTCAGCCGGCTGCGCACCCACACCTCGCCGTTCTGGCCCGGCGGCAGCACCAGGCCGTCGTCGTCACGGATCTCGATCCGCACGTCGCCGTAGGGACGCCCGCAGGAGCGCAACCGCTCCGGGTGCTCCGGATCGTCGGTCAGGCCAGGCAGCGCGGTGATCACGACGGCCTCGCTGAGGCCGTACACGATGCGCAGCACCGGGCCGAACCGCGCGATGGCCTGGCGCAGCCGGGCGGGCGCGGCGGGCCCGGCGCCCACGTTGAACATGAACATGGCCGAGAAGTCGGCGTCCACCAGCGCCGGATGGTCCAGCAGCTCGTAGAGCATCGGCGGGGTCACGAAGGTGGAGTTGATCCGCTCCCGTTGCACGGTGGCCACGAACGCCGTCGGGTCCCAGTCGTCGCGCAGGAACAGCACGCCGCCCGTGAACAGGTTGAACAGGGTGGTGATCTGGCCGCTGGCCAACCACATGGGCGAGTGCGACAGGTGCCGCAGCAGCGGGAAGCCGGCGGCGCGGAAGTCGGCCGCGAGGGTGAGGATCTGGGCGTAGAAGCTCTCGGTGTGGTGCACCAGCTTCGGGGCGCCGGTGGTGCCACTGGTCTGCAGGAACGACTCCGGCGCGGAGCCGGCCGCCGGCAGCGCCACGGAACCGCCCGGGTCGGCGGTGAGGTCCGGGCCCGCACCGCGCGGGCCCAGGCAGCACACCGGTACTCCGGGCAGCGCGGCGGCCAGCTCCGGTCCCAGGCTGGCCGGGTCGCGGGCGTCGTAGACCAGGGCGTCCGGGCGGGCCAGCCGGACGAACTCGTCGACCTCCCGGCGGGCGGTGACCGGGGCGACCCACATCGTCCGGCACCCGAGCAGGTGCAGCGCGAGCTGGAGCAGCGGCCCCTCCACGGCGTTGGCCATGGTCACCAGCACCGCCGCGCCCGGCCGTACGCCGTGCCGGGTCAGCGTCGCGGCCATCGCGCGTACCGTCGCGGCGGCCTCGGTGTAGGTCAGGCGGCGGTCACCGCCGACCAGCGCCTCCCGATCGCCGAAGTCGGCGAACAGGTCCAGCGCCCTGTCCACATAGGTCGCGTGCCCGGGTCCGTCAGTCATCCGGCAAACCCCCATCGCAGGTGAGCGGCGGTCTCCGGGTCGGTTTCCCGGTGACGTCGCGGGCGGTGGGCGCGCGTTCGGCGACCGCACCGCCGCCGCCTGCGAGCCTAGGCCGGCGGGGACGTGCCGGGACCGGGCCGACGGGCGAAACCGCAGGCCCGGCGGACATTTGATCGCGTCGATCAGTTGATTGACGCCCGTCATCGGCGGCGGCTAGGTTTCTGGACCATCGTCCAGGCGGGAGCCGTCAGCGGACGGCCCTGGGCTGCCACACGATGGAGGTTCCATGTCGACCCCGAAGAGATGGCATGTCGTCACCGCCGTCGCGGCGTTACTGGTCACCGCGACACCCGCCGTCATCGCCACCGCCGGCGGATCCCCCACTGTCACCGGTCGCCCGGACCGGGGTGAGTGGGCGGGCAGTTGGGCCGCGGCGGTCACCCGGGGCAACTCGGTCGGCCTGACCAACACCGGCCTGAACGACCAGAGCGTCCGGATGGTCGTGCACGTCTCGGTGGGCGGCCCGGCGCTGCGCGTACGACTGAGCAACCTCTACGGCGAGCAGGCCGTCCGGGTGGGTCGCGCCACCGTCGCCCGACCGAACACCGCCACCGTCGACGACGTCTCCGACATCGACCCGGCCTCGCTGCGCCCGCTGACCTTCACCGGTGCCGCCTCGGCGACCATGAACCGGGGCGCCGAGCTGCTCAGCGACCCGCTGACCTTCGCCGTCGCGGACGACAGCGACCTGGTGATCACCCTGCACTTCCCGACGCCGACCGGGCCGACCACCTTCCACGGGCAGTCCCAGCAGACCAACTTCATCGGCGCGGGTGACCTGACCGGGGCGGCCGACGGGGCCGGTTTCACCATCCGACCCAACTGCTGCTGGTTCTTCCTGTCCGGCGTCGACGTGCAGCGCAAGGGCACCCCCGGGGCGCTGGTCGTGCTCGGCGACTCCATCGGGGACAGCAACGGCAGCACCGTCAACGCGAACCGCCGCTGGCCCGACCTGCTCGCCGATCGGCTGCTCGCCGACCGGCCCGACAAGCGCACCCCGGGCGTGCTCAACCTGAGCCTGGCCGGCAACCGCCTGAACCACGAGGGCACCGAGCCGGGCGCGGGCGACTACCCCGGCTACTACCAACTCGGCCCGAACGCGGCGGCCCGTCTGAACGAGGACGTCTTCGGCCAGACCGGGGTGCGTACCGTCGTCACCCACCTCGGCATCAACGACATCTGGATGTCCAACGACTCCTCCGAGGCGATCATCGCCACCCTGCGGCAGATCAACCAGCAGCTCCAGCAGCGCGGCCTGACCAGCCTGGTGGCCACGCTGACGCCGTACGAGGGGCACGGCGCGCCGGGTGTGTGGACGCCGGAGAAGGAGGCCACCCGGCAGGCCGTAAACGCGTACCTGCGCGGCAGCCGGGAGTTCGACGGACTGCTCGACTTCGACCGGGTGCTGCGTGACCCGGCCAAGCCCAGCCAGTTGCTGCCCGCGTACGACTCGGGGGACCACATCCACCCGAACGACGCCGGCAACAAGGCGATGGCCGACGCCGTGCCGATACGGCTGCTCGGTCTGTGACACCGCCGGGGGCGGCGGGGTGACCCCGCCGCCCCCGGAGCACCGACATCCTGGGGAGGAGTACGTCGTGACGGTGCAGGACCTGCTAACCGGCCTCTACAGCGAAGAGGGCCGCCAGAATCCATACCCGTGGTACGCCCGCCTGCACCGGCTCGGGCCGGTCAGCGCGGTACCGCCGCGCGCCGAGCACCGCACCGTGGCGGCGGTGGCGGTCGGCTACGACCTGATCGATCAGATGCTGCGCGATCCACGGTGGACCAAACAGCCACCGCCGGGCTGGGAGGAGCACGAGATCCTGCGCACCTTCCAGACGTCGATGATGTTCATCAACCCGCCCGACCACACCCGGATGCGGCACGTCTTCTCGCGTACCTTCACGCCCCGTCGCCTCGGCGCGCTGGAGCCGGTGATCCTGCGTGTCGTCGACGAGCTGCTGGACAAGATGGCCGACGCCGGTGACCGCGTCGTCGACTTCGTGGCCGACTTCGCGTACCCCATTCCGGCGCTGGTCATGGCCGAGTTCATCGGCATCCCGGCGGGGGAGTTGACCTGGTACCGGGATCGGGTGGAGCGCATCGACGAGTTCCTGGACGTGGCCGGCAAGACCCCGCAGCGGCTGGCCGCCGCCAACACCGCGGCGCAGGAGCTGCGGGCGTTCTACCGGGAGCTGCTGGCCCACCGCCGCCGTACGCCCGGCGAGGACCTGATCAGCGCCCTCGTGGAGGCGGTCGGGTCGGGCGAGGTGGAGCTGACCGAGGAGGAGCTGATCAGCAACCTGATCGTGCTGTTCAACGCCAGCTTCGTCACCACCGTCTACATGTTCAGCAACGGCCTGCCGCTGCTGTTGGCCCACCCGGGGGCGGTCACCGCGCTGCCCACCGACGACGCCCTCGCCGCCGGTTGCGTCGACGAGGTGTTGCGCCTGCAGAGTCCGGTGCACTTCCTCGCCCGGGCCGCGCCGGAGGACACCGTGCTGGCCGGCGTGCCGGTCGCCGAGGGGGACAACGTCCTCATCATCATCGGCGCGGCCAACCGGGACCCGGCGCGGTTCCCCGATCCGGACGTCTTCGACCCGACCCGCGCCGGCCCGCCGTCGTTGGCATTCGGGGTGGGCCTGCACTTCTGCCTCGGCGCGGCGGTGTCCCGGCTGGAGGGCCGGCTCGCGCTGCCCCGCCTGTTCGCCCGGTTCCCTCGCATCGCGGTCACCGAGACCCCGACGTACAGCGGCAGCCTCTTCCTGCGCGGCATCGACAAGCTGCTGGTCAGCACCGGCGGATAGGAGATCAGCATGGCCCTGCACCCGGAGGTGGCGGCCTATCGCGCCGCCCGCGCCGCGGCGGGCACGCCGCCGCTGTACACGCAGACCCTCGCCGAGGCCCGCGCCGCGGACCTGGCCGCGATCCGCGCCGGCGGCGGCGCGGTCGAGCACGTCGCCGAGGTACGCGACGAGCACATCCCCGGCCCGGACGGTGACCTGCCCATCCGGGTGTACCGGCCGGACGCGTCGGGACCGCTGCCCACCCTGCTGTACTTCTTCGGCGGCGGCTGGACGCTCGGCAGCATCGACACCGCCGACGGGATCTGCCGTCGACTGGCCAACGCGGTGCCCTGCCAGGTGGTGACCGTCGGCTACCGGCTCGCCCCGGAGCACCCCTTCCCGGCCGCCGTGCACGACTGCCACGCCGCGACCGTCTGGATCGCCGAGAACGCTGACCGGTTCGGTGTGGACCCGACGCGGCTGGCGGTGGGCGGGGACAGCGCCGGTGGGAACCTCGCCGCCGCCGTGACCCTGCTCTGCCGCACGGACGGTCCCGCGCTCGCCGCGCAGCTGCTGGTCTACCCGAACACCGACATCGGCGGCGAGCCGTCCGATCCGGTCGGCGACGACCCGACCCTGTTCAACCGTCACTCGGTGGCCTGGTACCGGACGCACTACCTCGCCGACGCGGAGCGGGCTCGCGACCCGCTGGCGTCGCCACTGCGCGCCGACGACCTGTCCGGCCTGCCGGCGGCCCTGGTGATCACCGCCGAGCTGGACCCGCTCTGCGCCGAGGGGCAGCGCTACGCCGAGCGGTTGGACGCCGCCGGCGTGCCCGCCCGCGTCGACCACTACCCGGGCATGATCCACGGGTTCTTCGCCATGCCCGGCGTGTTCACCGACGGCCGGCGCGCGCAGGACAGCGCCGCGGCGTTCCTGCGGGACCGTTTCGGTGTGTCGTCGAATCGGGAGGCGGCGCCGGTCCAGCCGGAGGGCACGGGGGTACGCGGTGGCTGAGCGGGTGCTGGCCGACCGGCCGGTGACGTTCGCCGACTACGGGGAACAGGCGCGGGCGGTGCTGGCCCCGGACGTGTGGGACTACGTCGCCGGCGGCGGTGCGGCCGAGGTGACCCTGGCCGCCAACCGGACCGCGCTGGACCGGGTCGCCGTGCTGCCCCGGGTGCTGCGCGGCAGGGATGCGGTGGACACCGGCGTACGGCTGCTCGGTGAGCCGTACGCGTTGCCGGTCGGGGTGGCGCCGATGGCCTACCAGCGGCTCGTACACCCGGACGGCGAGGCGGGCCTCGCGACGGCGGCCGGCGCGGCCGGTGTGCCGTTCGTGGCGAGCACGCTGAGCAGCACGCCGATCGAACAGATCACCGCGACCGGCGCCCACGTCTGGTTCCAGCTCTACTGGCTGCGCGACCGGGCTCTGGTCCGCGACCTGCTGGACCGGATCGTGGTAGCGGGCTGCCGTGCCCTGGTCGTCACCGTGGACGTCCCGGTGCTCGGTCGACGCCCCCGCGACCTGCGCAACGCGTTCCGGCTGCCGCCCGACGTGGTCGCCGCGAACCTGCCGTACGGCAGGGACACGCTCGCCCATGCGGGCGTTCCCGGCGTCTCAGCGATCGCCGCGCACACCGACGCGTCGTTCGAGGCGGCCCTGCGCTGGGCGGATCTGGCCTGGCTGCGCGAGCACGTCGACCTGCCGCTGGTCGTCAAGGGGGTGCTGGACCCCCGTGACGCGGTCGAGGCGGTACGGATCGGGGCGGACGCGGTGGTGGTGTCGAACCACGGGGGCCGGCAGTTGGACGGCGCCCCGGCCAGCGTCACCATGCTGCCGGAGGTCGTCGACGCGGTCGGCGACGGTGGTCAGGTGCTGCTGGACAGCGGCATCCGGGGCGGCACCGACGTGCTGCGGGCGCTGGCGCTGGGCGCGGCGGGCGTCCTGGTCGGCCGCCCGCTGCTGTGGGCGCTGGCCGTCGGAGGGCGGCGCGGTGCACAGGACGCGTTGGCGCTGCTCGCCGCCGAGGTGCGTGACGCGCTCACCCTCGCCGGTTGCGCCGATCCGACGGCGGCGGCCGGGCTGCGGACGCTCGGGGTGGGGTGAGCGGTGGCCGTGACCGAACGGGCCGACCTCACCGTCGCCGACCTGCACCCCGCGCTGGGCGACCCGGCACTGACCTCGATGAACTTCCTCAACGAGGTGTCCGAGCGGTACCCCGCGGCGGTGTCGCTCGCGGCCGGCCGCCCGTACGAGGAGTTCCTCGACGTGCAGGCGGTGCACCGGCACCTGGACACGTTCCACCGGCACCTCGTCGACGAGCTGGGGCACTCACCCGAGCAGGCGCGACGGCTGCTGTTGCAGTACGGCCGTACCAAGGGCATCGTGCACGACCTCGTCGCCCGCAACCTCGCCGTCGACGAGGGGATCACCGTCGATCCGGAGGCCGTCGTGGTGACCGTCGGCTGCCAGGAGGCCATGTTCCTGGTGCTGCGGGCGTTGCGGGCCGGCCCGGCGGACGTGCTGCTGGCCGTCGCACCGACCTACGTGGGGCTGACCGGAGCGGCCCGGCTGGTGGACCTGCCGGTATGGCCGGTAGCGGGTGGGCCGTCCGGGGTGGATCTGGACGACCTGCGAGCGCAGGCGCGTCGGGCCCGGGAGGCGGGGCTCCGGCCGCGGGCCTGCTACGTGATGCCCGACTTCGCCAACCCGTCCGGGGTCAGCATCGACGTCACCGGTCGGCAGCGGTTGCTGGCGCTCGCCGCCGAGGAGGACCTGCTGCTGCTGGAGGACAACCCGTACGGGCTCTTCCCCGTCGAGGACGGGCCGCGTCCGCCCACCCTGAAGGCATTGGACACCGATCGACGGGTCATCTACCTCGGCTCGTTCGCCAAGACGGTGCTGCCCGGCGCGCGGGTCGGCTACGTGGTCGCCGACCAGCGGGTCGCCGGACCGGACGGCCGCGTCGGGCCGCTCGCAGACCAACTCGCCATGATCAAGAGCATGGTCACCGTGAACACCTCGCCCCTCGCACAGGCGGTGATCGGCGGGCGGCTGTTGGAGCACGGGTGCAGCCTGGTGCCCGCGAACACCCGGGAGCGGGCCGCGTACGCCCGCAATCTGCGCCACCTGGTGGCCGGCCTGGCGCGGCGCTTCGCGGACCGGCCGCAGGTCCGGTGGACGGTGCCGGCCGGCGGGTTCTTCGTGGTGGTGACTGTGCCGTTTGCGGTCGACGACGCGTTGCTGGACACCTCGGGGCGGGACTACGGCGTGCTGTGGACGCCGATGGCCCACTTCTACGACGACACCGCGCCGGTGTGCGCGCTGCGGTTGTCGGTCAGCGCGGTGACGCCGGAGCAGATCGACGTCGGGTTGGACCGGCTCGCCGCCCTCATCACTGACGAGCTCCTGCGTGGACGGTCATAATGGGCCGCATGGTTGCCTGGGAGTACGCCCTGCTCGTTCGTCGCTATCAGGGACAGGGTCGCAATTTCACCGTCTCGTTCGTCTGGTACGGCCCGGACGGGTCCCGTAAGGACATCACCGCCTACGGCGACACGGCCATCGCGCACCTCAACCGCGCCGGCCGCGAGGGCTGGGAGCTGGTCTCAGCAGCCGAGGACGTCAACAACGTCCAAGGCAGCACCGAAGTCCACCGCTACCACCTAAAACGCCCCCTGAACTAACCCCCCACCCCCGTCCCCGTCCCCGTCCCCGCCCCTGCCCCTGCCCCCGTCGATCATGGAGTTGTGGTGGTGGACAAAAGTCGCCACTCGCCCTGATTCGGGCACCACGACTCCATGATCGACGCGGACGTCCGCGGCGGGGGTGGGGAGGGGGAGGGGGAGGGGCCGTCAGGTTAGGTCTACGGCGGGGTAGAGGGGGTGGGGGGCCAGGAGGTCGGTGGCCTGGCGGGAGATCTTGTCGGCCAGGTCGGCGTCGAGCGTGTACTTCGCCTTCGACGGGGTGCCGTCGGCGTTCGCGCCGGCCGTGGTCTGGGTCAGCACGGTGTGGATCAGCTCTGCCGTCTGGTCCATCTCGGCGGTGCCCAGCCCGCGCGTGGTCAGCGCCGGGGTGCCGATCCGGATGCCGGACGTGTACCAGGCCCCGTTCGGGTCCTGCGGGACCGAGTTGCGGTTGGTGACGATGCCCGAGTCGAGCAGCGCCTGCTCGGCCTGCCGACCGGTCAGCCCGTAGCCGGACACGTCGATGAGCACCAGGTGGTTGTCGGTGCCACCGGTGACGAGCTTCGCGCCCCGACGCAGCAGCCCGTCGGCGAGGGCCTGCGCGTTGTCCACGATCCGCTGGGCGTAGTCGGCGAAGTCGGGGCGGCGGGCCTCGGCCAGGGCGACGGCCTTGGCGGCCATCACGTGCGGCAGCGGACCGCCGAGCACCATCGGGCAGCCCCGGTCCACCTGGTCGGCCAGCTCCGGCTGGCAGAGCACCATGCCGCCGCGCGGGCCGCGCAGCGACTTGTGGGTGGTGGTGGTGACGATGTGCGCGTGCGGCACCGGGTCGAAGTCGCCGGTGAACACCTTGCCGGCCACCAGGCCGGCGAAGTGCGCCATGTCGACCATGAAGGTCGCGCCCACCGAGTCGGCGATCTCGCGCAGGATCCGGAAGTTCACCTTCCGGGGGTACGCCGAGTAGCCGCCCACCAGGATCAGCGGCTTGAACTCGCGGGCGGCCTCGGCCACCCGGTCGTAGTCGATCAGCCCGGTGGCCGGGTCGGTGCCGTAGCTGCGCTGGTCGAACATCTTGCCGGAGATGTTCGGCCGGAAACCGTGGGTGAGGTGGCCGCCGGCGTCCAGTGACATGCCGAGCATCCGCTGGTTGCCCAGCTCGCGGCGCAGCTCGAACCAGTCCGCCTCGGTGAGGTCGTTGACCTGGCGTACCTGGGCCTTCTTCAGGGCGGGGGACTCCACCCGGTCGGCGAGCACCGCCCAGAAGGCGACCAGGTTGGCGTCGATGCCCGAGTGCGGCTGCACGTACGCGTGGGCGGCACCGAACAGTTCCCGGGCGTGCTCGGCGGCGAGCGCCTCGACGGTGTCGACGTTCTGGCAGCCGGCGTAGAAGCGGCGGCCGACGGTGCCCTCGGCGTACTTGTCGCTGAACCAGTTGCCCATGGCCAGCAGCGTCGCCGGGGAGGCGTAGTTCTCGCTGGCGATGAGCTTGAGAGACTCCCGCTGGTCGGTCAGCTCGGCGCCGATGGCGTCGGCCACCCGCGGCTCGACAGCCCGGATCACCTCAAGGGCGCTCCGGAATGCGGTGGACTCGGCGTTGCGCGACATGCGACCTCCTACGAACGTGCGGAAGGCCCAGGCGCACGGCAAACGTCCTCGTGACGGGGCCGCTCCCCGATGGTTGTCCATCTCAACGCGCCAGTAACGGCCCGCGCCGATCCTACCGGGCCGGCCCTGGCCGAACCGGCCGACCTCCCGACGCGAGCCCGCCGAGGTGGTTGAACGGTCTCCGCTCGGGCACGGGACCAGGGCCTCGCGCCGGCACGGGCGCGACGGTCCTTCCTACGAGAGGAGTCGACTCCCATGACCACACCGACCCCGCCCCCCGCCCCCGCCTCCCGCGATCTTGCACTTTCTGTCGCGACAAAACGGCACGAAACATCGCCAATCGGCAACAGAAAGGCCAAGATCGCGGGAGGCGGGGGCGGGGGGCGGGGACCGGGGGGCACGACGAAGGGCCCGGCGTTCTGCCGGGCCCTTCGGTGTGAGCGTGTGCCTCAGGCGGTCACCGCGTCGCGCGCCTTCTTGATCGCCTTCGGCTGGGTGGGGGTGCGCGGCGCGTCCGCCCGCAGCGCGATCATCTTCTCGCCGATCTCCTGGAGCTGCTTACGGCCCAACGCCTCGCGGACCTTGGGGAACCACTCCTCCTCTTCCTCCTCGACGTGGTGCGTGACGTTCTCGATCAGCACCGTCGTCTTGGCGGTGAAGCGCTCGTCCTTGGCGTCCATGCTGGCCAGTTCGAGGCAGAGCACGTCGGCCACGTGGTGCTCCTCGTACGACTCGAGGATGTCGTCCTCCAGGTCGGGCAGGAGCCGGCGGACCTCCGGGTACATCACCTCGTTCTCCAGGTAGGTGTGCACCGTCAGGGCCTCCAGGATCTGGTTCACCAACTTCTGCCGCTGGCTCGCCGGTCCCTCCTCGGCGTCCTGGAAGGCCTTGAACAGGCGGCGCATCTCCTTGTGGTCCTCTTTGAGCAGGACGATGGCATCGGTCGACACCGGTGTGCCCCCTTGTTCGATAGCTCGGCTGGTGTCGATCCGGTACCCCGAGCCGGAGTGGTGAAACAGGCGAACTCGACTCACATCGCCTGGTCAGACGGTGGCCAGGGTGCGCGGGATCTCGTCGAGCAGTTCCCGGGCCAGGAAACCGATCCGGCCGTACCGGGGAATCAGCCGCTGGCCGCTCACGGCGTGCGCGAACGCACCCCAGCAGGCGGCCTGCGCCGGTTCGGCGCCCCGGGACAGGAGCCCGGCCAGCAGGCCGGCGAGCACGTCTCCGCTGCCGGAAGTGCCGAGGCCGGCGTCGCCGCTCTCCTCCCGCCATCCGCGCCCGTCCGGGGCGGCCACGTGACCGTAGAGCGAGACCACCGCGTCGTACCGTTGCGCCAACTCGGCGGCCTCGGCGCTCAGGTCGTCACCCGGGTCGCGGCCCAGCAGGTGGCCGGCCTCGGTGACGTTGGGGGTGAGCACCACCGGGCGACCGGAGCCGACCAGCAGCTTCGGCTCGTGGCTGAGCGCGCCCAGCGCGTACGCGTCCAGGACCAGCGGGGTCTGCGGCCCGGCCGCCTCCAGGACGAGGTCCAGCAGTCGGGAGGTCTCGTCGATGCCCGTCAACCCCGGGCCCAGGGCCACCACGTCGGCCGCGCCGGCCAGCTCACCGAGCTGGCCGGCCCGGTCGGCGGCCACCGTGCCGTCGGGCGTCTCCGGCAGCCCCACCACCAGTGCCTCGGGCACCTGGATGCTCAGCGTGGCGGCGGTCGACTCGGCGAGGGCGAGCTGCAGGACCCCGGCGCCGGCGCGCAGCGCGGCCACTCCGGCGAGCAGGACGGCCCCAGGGGTGAAGCGGGAGCCGCCGATCACCAGCACGGTGCCCCGGCTCTCCTTGCCCCCGGCCGGCACCGGCAGCGCCCAGTCCCGCAGCAGCGCCGGCGTGATCACCTTTACCTCAGACCGGTTCGGCATGGATCTCGTCCTCCCTGGTCGCCTCGGCGCCCTGCCGGTGCAGGTGGCCGACCTCGTTGAAACCGGTCAGCCGCAGTCGGCCCTGCTCGTCGGCGGACCAGTCGGTGACCGAGCAGTTCGCGATCACGTGTTCGCGGGTCAACGCCATCAGCTCCGGCTCGGTCAATCCCTCGATGAGGTAGCGCAGCAGGAAGACCAGCGCGTCATGGCCGAACAGCAGGACCCGCTGGCCCTCGTGGTCGCGGCGCAGGTCACCGAGGAGCGTCCGCAGGCGCAGCGCCACGTCGGTCCAGGCCTCACCGCCGGGCGGTCGGTAGTAGAACTTGCCCAGCCGGTCACGGCGCTTCGCCTCGTCGGGAAACCGCTGGCGCACCCCGTGCCCGGTCAGGCCGTCGAGGATGCCCAGCTCCCGGTCGCGCAGCCGCTCGTCGCGGCTCACCGGAATCCCGGTGCCGTGCAGTGCCAGCTGAGCCGTGGACACCGCCCGCAGGTACGGCGACACCACCGCGACGTCGGGTCGCCGGTCCTCGGGCAGCCCCGCGAGCCAGCGGCCGGTCGCCCGCGCCTGCTCCTCGCCGGTGTCCGAGAGCGGTACGTCGGCGTCGCGGTGGCTCAGGGCAATCACGTCCGCGCCGGTCTCCTCGGCCCGGGTGGCCGCCACGTTCGCGGTGCTCTCCCCGTGCCGGATGATCCAGAGCGTCGACAGTTCCGCCATGCCGACCCCGGTACCCGGGCGCGGCACGGGGTAACCGTGCCACGCCGGGCCGGGCGTCGACTCAGCCGCGCCGTTGCAGCAGGGCCACGGTCAGCCCGGTCACGTGGGTGACGCGGACCACCTCGTACCGTTCGGCGAGAGCGGCGGACTGCTTCTTCGGCAGGCCGGTCAGCGGCGCGTCGGTGACCGTCGGCAACAGCACCCACAGTCGCGGCTCGTCCCGCAGGCAGCGGGCCGGAGTCGCGCAGTCCGCGCCGAACAGCTCGTCGCGCTGAGCCGCCGACCGCTGCTGGAAGACGTTGCGCGGCGAGATGTCGGCGGGAAGGTAGTAGCGCACCCCGGGCTCGTGCATCCACCACCACGGGCCACCCGCGACCAGGCCGTCGCCGGGCTGGTAGCCGGCCTCGATGACCCGCGCCGCCTGCGAGTAGGACAGCGGCGCGAACGCGCGCTTCTGCGGGTACGTGTACCAGCCATGCGAGTACTCTCCGCGCAGCGCGAGCTGACCGGGCACGCTCAGGGCGGCCAGTGCCACCACTCCCACCGCAACCAGCGGCGCGCGGCGCAGCGCGGCGACGGCGCCGCCGGCGAGCACCGCCCACGCCGGCACGAGGAAGAGCAGATATTTGGAGAAGAAGTAGTTGATGTCGCCGGTGGAGGCCACCAGGATCACCGGCAGCGGCAGCGCGGCGATCACCGCGGCGGCGGCCGTCCGCGCGGCCACGTCGCGGCGCAGGTGGGTCAGCACCCCGACCACGGCCAGCGCGGTGATCGCGGCGGCGAGCAGCACCGACCCGAAGACCTGTTCCCAGACCGTCCACGGCGCGCTGTCCGGGATCCAGCTGATCTGCCGTCCCGCCTGCTTCATGCCGCGCAGGATCACCGGGGCGGCGATCCCCACCCCGGCGGCGGTGGCGAGCACGAACCAGGCCAGCGACCACCAGCGGCGCTCCCGCCAGCAGTGGATCAGGACGGCGACACCGTGCCCGAGCAGCAGCGTGAGCGCCACCACGTTCACCAGGCCGATGCCGGCCACGGCGAGCGCGTACGCGATCCAGCGCAACCATCCCGGGCGCTGCAGCGCCCGGAGCAGGAACAGCGTGGCCGCCGCCGCGGCGAGGACCACGAAGGCGTACGACCGGGTCTCCTGCCCGAAGCGGGTGGCGGTGGGCACGAGGGCGAAGACGAAGCCGGCGGCGACACCCGCCGTCCGGTCGAAGATCCGACGTCCGACCAGCGCCACGCACGTGGTCGCCAGGACCATCGCCAGCGCCGACGGCAGCCGTACGACGGCCGCGTCGGTGCCGAACAGACTCGTCCAGCCGTGCATGAAGAGGTAGTACGCCCCGTGCACGGCGTCGACGTTCGCCAGCATCCCCAGGATCTGATCGGTCGAGCGGGTCGCCACGTCGATGGTGACCAACTCGTCGTGCCACATCTCCGGGCTGCCGAGACGCCAGCCGACCGCGAGGGCCGCGAACGCCGTGGGCCAGAACCAGACACTGAGCACGAGTCGGCGGACGAGGGGGAGTCGCCGTCCCTCCGACTCGGTGGCGGGCGGGGGCGGCCCCGCGTCGGTGGGCGCGGGAGGCGCGTCCGTGGTGACGGCGCGGTCTGGCATCGGCGTCCGATCGGGGGCGAGCGGGGAGTGGGCGCGACGATGATAGCCGCCGCCGTGGTCGTCGGAGGACCCGTCGTCCCGCTCACCGGGGGTGGTGTCGCGGCGAGCCCGGGGCCGGATCGCCGGTACTGGATTCGGACGCCGTGCCTGATAATGTGGCCCGCGCCCGTCGCGCACGTCCACCACGCAGAGTAAGGCCCGGGGAACCGATGATTGTCGACATCATGTTGCCGTACTACGGGAGTGTGCCCCTCATGCAGGCGGCGGTGCGCAGCGTGATGGCACAGAGTGATCCGGGTTGGCGCCTGACCGTGGTCGACGACGGCACCGAGCCGGGCGTGCCGGAGTGGTTCGCGCAGATCACCGACGAGCGGGTCCGCTACCAGCGCAACGAGCGCAACCTCGGCATCACCAAGAACTACCGCAAGTGCGTCGGCCTCGCCGAGCACGAGTACCTGGTGATGATGGGCACGGACGACATCATGCACCCCAACTACGTCGCGACCGTGCGATCGGTGATCGAGCAGTACCCGGGCGTCGGTATGGTGCAGCCGGGGGTCGAGATCATCGACGCCGACGGCACGGTGGTCAACACCATCGTCGACGAGGCCAAGCGTCGGCTCTACGCCCCGCGGGTGGAGTCCCGGACGCTGATGGGTGGCGAGGACCTGGCGGCCAGCCTGCTGCGCGGCTGCTGGTTCTACTTCCCGTCGATCTGCTGGCGGACCGACGCCATCAAGGCCGTCGACTTCCGCGAGGAGTTCCAGGTCATCCAGGACCTCGCGCTGGTGATCGACCTGATCCAGCGCGGCGAGCAGATGGCCATCGACACCACCCTGTGCTTCCAGTACCGGCGGCACGCGGTGAGCAAGTCCTCCGCCGACGCGATCGCCGGCACCCGGTTCACCGAGGCGCGGGCGTACTTCGTCCAGGTCGCCCGGCGGATGGACGAGCAGGGCTGGCCCCGGGCGGCCAGGGCGGCCCGCCGCTACATGTCGTCCCGGCTGCACGCCATCACGCTGCTGCCGACGGCCGTCCTCGCCGGCCGGATGACCGGTGTGAAGAGCCTGTCCCGGCACGCGTTCGGGCCGGGCCGATGAACGACCACAGACGGGGAGAAGTCATGATCGTCGGGCAGCGACAGCCGGAGGCCGACGGGCGGCGGGTGGTGGTGCTCGGCGGCACCGGTTTCCTGGGCCGTCCGATCTGCCGCGCGCTGGCCGACGCGGGGCACACCGTCATCGCCGTCGCCCGTACGCCGCGCGACATCGGGCCGGGCGTCGCCGTCCGTGCTCTGGACCTGGCCGCAGCCGAGGTGGACGAGATCACCGCGCTGCTGCGCGACCTCGAGCCGGACGTGGTCATCAACTCCGCGGGAGGCATGTGGGGGCTCAACGACGCGCAGATGCTCGCCGTCAACGTGACCCTGGTCGAGCGCCTGATCGAGGCCGCCGGCCGGCTGCCCGGACGGGTCCGGGTGGTCCAGTTGGGCAGCGTGCACGAGTACGGGCTGGTGCCGGTCGACACGTCGATGGCCGAAGGGCTGCGACCCGCGCCGGTGATGCCGTACGGCGAGTTCAAGCTGCGTTGCACCACGGCGGTCGCCGAGGCCGACCGGGCGGGCCTGATCGAGGGCGTGACGCTGCGGGTCGGCAACGTGATCGGCCCCGGCCAGCCCGGGCACAGCCTGCTCGGGGTGGTCGCGGGTCGGCTGCGCGACGCCCAGCGCGCCGGCGAGCGGGCCCGGCTGGAGCTGGCGCCGCTGGGTTCGCGGCGTGACTTCGTGGGCCTGAGCGACGTGGTCGCCGCCGTACTGCTGGCCACGACGCGGCCCGCAGCGGCCGGCCACGTGATCAACATCGGTCGCGGAGTCGCCGCCAGTGCCCGTGATATGGTCCAGCTCCTCATCGACGTGAGTGAGGTGCCGACCGATCTGGTCGAGGCCGAGCACACCGGCCCGGCCGAGACGAGCTGGCAGCGGCTGGACGTCGGGCTCGCCGCCGAGCTGCTCGGCTGGTCGCCGAGCGATGATCTGCACACCGAAATGAAGCAGTTGTGGGAGCACGCCGGCGCCGAGGTGCCCGCCTGATGGTCGAGAGGTCCTGACCGCATGACTACCCCCGCCCTCGTCCGCTCCCGTGGCACGCTTGCCGACCTGCTCTCCGGCCGCAGCAACGGCATCGGGCTCATCCGGCTCTGCCTCGCGGTCGGCGTGGTGTTGTCGCACTCCAAGCCGCTCGGCTTCGGCGCCAACGACCTCGGCTACCACCTGACCGGCCGGCAGACCAACGTCGGCACCATGGCGGTGTACGGCTTCTTCGTGCTCTCCGGCCTGCTGATCACCCGCAGCGCCCGGCGTACCGGCATCATCCGCTACGCCTGGCACCGCGCGCTGCGTATCTTCCCGGGCCTCTGGGTGTGCCTGCTGATCACCGCGCTGGTCGTGGCTCCGCTTGTCGCCCTGCGCGAGCACGGGACCACGGCCGGCTTCTTCGACAACGCCTGGGACCGGGGCGGCCCGCTGGCCTACCTGCAGGCCAACTGGTGGACCGGTGTGCGCCAGTACGGCATTCAGGACCTGCTCAAGGCGACCACCCCGTGGGGTGAGAAGAGCGGCTCCAGCGTCTTCAACGGCGCCCTGTGGTCGCTCAAGTACGAGATGTTCTGCTACGTCGTGGTGGGCGTCCTGGCCGTCACCGCGGTGCTGCGCAACGCCCGCCGGTTCGTGCTGTTCCTGACCGTCGCGCTCTACCTGAGCATCCTGCAGGACTGGGTGAGTTCCGGTCAGTTCAGCGGGCCGGCGTCCACGGCGAGCTGGTCGTTCGACTCGCCCCTGGTGGGCGTGATGAGCTTCCACTACATCGTCTACCTGGGCTTCCTGTTCGCGTTCGGCGCGACCCTGGACCTCTACCGGGAGCGGGTGCCGATCAACGACGCGCTTGGCATCGGCTCGGCCGTGGCGCTGGGACTGTCCCTGCTCTTCGGCGGGTTCTTCGCCATCGGGCTGCCGGCGTTCGCCTACCTGCTGGTGTGGCTGTCGGTGCGGATGCCCCGCCAGCTGCACTGGGTGGGCCGCAAGAACGACTACTCGTACGGCATCTACATCTACGGGTTCGTCGGCCAGCAGGTGATGGCGAGCCTGGGGTGGAGCCGCTGGGGGTACGTCCCGTTCGCCGCGATGTCGCTCGCGGTCGCCTTCGTCGCCGCGTTCGTCTCATGGAAGCTCGTCGAGCGGCCGGCGCTGCGGTTGAAGGACTGGACGCCGGGCTTCGTGGCCCGCCGGTCGGCGCGGACGGTACCGGTCGAGCAGCAGACCGCCGTGGCCGAGGAGCCGCCCGGGACGACGCAGCCGGCCTCGGTCGGCGGCCCGACCGAGGAGTTGCCGCAGCAGCACGCCACGCTGGTCACCGGCCGGTAGCCCACCGGGTCCGCCGCCACGTCGTACCCTCGGGGGCGTGGCCACGGCGGCGGAGGAGATCCGGGTGGGGGAGCGGCTGGTCCGCGTCTCCAGCCCCGACAAGCCGTACTTTCCGGAACGTGGGCTGACCAAGCTGGACGTGGTCCGCTACTTCCTGGCGGTCGGCGACGGCATCCTCCGGGCGCTGCGCGACCGGCCGACCATGCTGGAACGCTGGCCGCGCGGCGTCTTCGAGGGCGCGACGATCGCGACCCGGCAGACCAACCGCGGCGACGCCTTCTACCAGAAGCGGCTGCCGGCGGGCGCGCCCGAGTGGGTGCGCACCGCGCACATCACGTTCCCGAGCGGCCGGACGGCCGACGAGGTCGCGCCGAGCGAGCTGGCCGTGGTGATCTGGGCGGCCAACCTGGGCACCCTGCGGTTCCATCCGTGGCCGGTGTCCGCCCGCGACGTGGAGCGCCCCGACCAGTTACGCATCGACCTCGACCCGATGCCCGGCGTCGGCTTCGAGCAGGTGGTGCCGGTCGCCCGGGAGGTGTCCGCGTTCCTCGCCGAGCTGGGCATGACCGGCTATCCGAAGACGACCGGCGGGCGGGGCCTGCACGTGTACCTGTCGATCGAGCCGCGGTGGAGTTTCGGCGAGTGCCGCCGGGCGGTGCTCGCGCTGGGGCGGGAGATGCAGCGTCGGCTGCCGGACCTGGTCACCACCACCTGGTGGCGGGACCAGCGGGACCGGCCGGTCTTCGTCGACTACAACCAGATGTCCCGCGACCACACCATCGCGTCGGCGTACTCGATCCGGCCGACGCCGCAAGCGTTGGTGTCGGCGCCGTTGGACTGGGCGGAGCTGGACGACGCCCGTCCGGAGGACTTCGACGTGCTCACCATGCCGGCCCGGTTCGCCGAGCGCGGCGACCCGCACGCCGGCCTGGACGGCGACCGGCATTCGCTGGAGCCGCTGCTGGAACTGGCCGACCGCGAGGGCCTGGAGGCTCCGCCCGTACGGTGATCCGACCTGGCGGCCCTACTGCCACGGGCTCTGTGTGCCCTCGAACTCCTCGAAGACCAGCCACGACCGCGTCGACAGCACCCCGGAGATGCGCTGCACCCGGTCGAGTACGACGTCCCGCAGGGCGGCGTTGTCCGGCGCCCGGACCAGGGCCAGCACGTCGTGCTCGCCGCTGAGCAGTGCGACGTGCTCGACGTAGCGCACCTGGGCCAGCTCGGCCGACACCTCCCGCCAGGTGTTCTGCTCGATCGTCAACGCCATGTACGCCGAGGTGCCCAGCCCGGCCGCCTCGGGCGCGACCTGTGCCCGGAACCCCGTGATCACGCCGTCGCGCACCAGGCGCTCGACCCGGGCGTACGCGTTGGTGCGCGAGATGTGGATCCGTTCGGCCAGGGTGCGCACCGACGTACGCCCGTCGCGGACCAGCTCGTCCACGATCCGCCGGTCGACCTCGTCCAAGGCTCGGACCGATCGTCCCGCTCGGGCCGCCTGGCCCACCCCGTCTTCGGTCTCCTGGCTCACCGATCCGCCTCCCGCATGCCAGACGTCCCGCCTTCTTCGTGGATCTTGAGTCAATCATCCGTCAGGCGGAAGCATAGGCTCACCACACGTCCCAGGAGGTCCCGCCGTGACGACCACACCCCAGGCGGTCCGCAGGGCATCCCCGCGCGCCCGTCGGACGGTCACCCCGCCCGACCCGGCGCGTCCGCTGCTGCCGGACGCCGACCCGGTCCGCCTGCTCGACGAGACCGGCACGCCGCTGCCGGCCCGCACCGACTACCCGGAACCGCCCGTTGAGGCGCTGCGGGAGCTGTACCGCCGGATGGTGCTCGGCCGCCGGTTCGACACCCAGGCGACCGCGCTGACCAAGCAGGGCCGCCTCGCCGTCTACCCGTCGTCCCGGGGCCAGGAGGCGTGCCAGGTGGCCGCCACGCTCGCCGTCCGCGACACCGACTGGGTGTTCCCCACCTACCGCGAATCGATGGCGCTGGTTGCCCGAGGCATCGATCCGGTCGAGGTTCTCACCCTGCTGCGCGGTGACTGGCACTGCGGCTACGACCCGACCCGGGTGCACACCGCACCGCAGTGCACCCCGCTCGCCACCCAGTGCGTGCACGCCGCCGGCCTCGCCCACGGTGAGGCGTACCAGGGTCGCGACACCGTGGCGCTGGCCTTCATCGGTGACGGGGCGACCAGCGAGGGCGACTTCCACGAGGGCATCAACTTCGCCGCCGTGTTCAAAGCCCCGGTCGTCTACTTCGTGCAGAACAACAGGTACGCGATCAGCGTCCCGCTGTCCCGGCAGACCGCCGCGCCGTCGCTGGCGTACAAGGGCGTCGGCTACGGGGTGCCCAGTGAGCAGGTCGACGGCAACGACCCGGTCGCCGTGCTCGCCGTACTGACCCGCGCGGTCGCGCACGCCCGCGCCGGCATGGGGCCGTTCCTGGTGGAGGCGCACACCTACCGGATGGAGCCGCACACCAACGCCGACGACGCCAGCCGCTACCGCGACGGCGCCGAGGTCGACGCCTGGCGGGACCGGGACCCGGTCGCCCGCCTGGAGACCTACCTGCGCGCCCGTGGGGTGCTCGACGACGCGGCGGTCGCCGAGATCGCCGAGCAGGCCGAGGCGTACGCCGCGGACCTGCGTACCCGGATGAACAGCCAGCCCACGGTCGACCCGCTGAGCCTGTTCGACCACGTCTACGCCGAGCCCACCCCACAGCTCGTCGAGCAGCGCGAGCAGGTCCGCGCCGAGCTGGCCGCCGTGCACGACCAGGAGGGTGACGCCTGATGGCCACCACCATGGCGAAGGCCCTCAACACCGCCCTCGCCGACGCGCTCGCCGCCGACGAGAAGGTCATCGTCTTCGGCGAGGACGTCGGGCAGCTCGGCGGCGTCTTCCGGATCACCGACGGCCTCCAGGCACGCTTCGGCGAAAACCGTTGCTTCGACACGCCCCTGGCCGAGGCCGGCATCGTCGGCTTCGCCGTCGGCCTCGCCATGTCCGGGCTGCGGCCGGTCGTCGAGATGCAGTTCGACGCGTTCGCGTACCCGGCGTTCGAGCAGATCGCCTCGCACGTGGCGAAGCTGCGCAACCGCACCCGGGGGGCGCTCAGCGTGCCCATCGTCATCCGCGTGCCGTACGCGGGTGGCATCGGCGGGGTCGAGCACCACTGCGACTCGTCCGAGGCGTACTACGCGCACACGCCCGGCCTCAAGGTCGTCACCCCGGCGACCGTCGACGACGCGTACTCCCTGCTGCGGGAGGCGATCGACGACCCCGACCCGGTGGTCTTCATGGAGCCCAAGAAGCTCTACTTCGCCAGCGCCGACGCGGCCCTGCCGACGCGGACCGAGCCGTTCGGCCGGGCCGTCGTGCGCCGGCCCGGCCGCGACGCCACCCTGGTGGCGTACGGACCGGCGGTGCCGGTCGCCATGGACGCCGCCGAGGCCGCGCGCGAGGAGGGCTGGGACCTGGAGGTCGTCGACGTGCGCACCATCGTGCCGTTCGACGACGCCACCATCACCGCCTCGGTCCGGCGCACCGGCCGGTGCGTGGTCATTCAGGAGGCGCCCGGTTTCGCGGGCGTCGGCGCGGAGATCGCCGCCCGGGTGCAGGAGCGCTGCTTCCACGCGCTGCACGCCCCGGTGCTGCGGGTGGCCGGACTGGACATCCCGTACCCGGCGCCGATGCTGGAGCACACCCACCTGCCCGGCGTGGACCGTGTCCTCGACGCGGTCGCCCGCCTGCAGTGGGACGACCAGCCCGACGCGCGCTGGGCGGCGGCATGACCACCGTCGAGCGGACCCAGGTCTTCCTCCTGCCCGACCTGGGCGAAGGGCTGAGCGAGGCCGAGATCGTCGAGTGGCGGGTCGCCGTCGGTGACGTCGTCGAAGTGGACCAGAGCGTCGTCGAGGTGGAGACCGCCAAGGCGGTCGTCGACGTGCCCTGCCCGTACGCCGGACGGGTCGTGACCCTGCACGGCGCGGCCGGTGAGGTCCGCCCGGTCGGCCAGCCGTTGATCACCATCGCGCCGCTGGACGGCGGCGACGAGCCCGCCGGGCACGCCACCTACCGCGAGGAGGAGCGGGCCGGCTCCGGCAACGTCCTGATCGGGTACGGCACCGGGCACGGCGGAGCCACGCGCCGTCGACGCCGACCGCGCCTGACCGTCGCCCCCGAGCCGAGCGATCCCGGCCCGGCCGACGCCGCTCCGGCCGGCGCGAGCACGGCGGGCGCTGCTCCGGCCCGCGCCGGCCTGGCCGGTGCAGCCCCGGCCACCGCCTTGACGAACGCCGCTCCGGTCGGCGCTGGTCCGGTCGGCGCGCGCACGGCGGGTGGCACCGGCGCGGCTTCCCACGTTGGTCCCGGCGACGGCGGCGCGCCGACCGGCGCTGCGTCGTCGAGTGCTCTGGTCATCTCGCCGATCGTGCGCCGGCTGGCCCGCGAACACGGCGTCGACCTGAGCGCGGTGCGGGGCACCGGACCCGGCGGGGTGATCCGCCGCGCCGACGTGGAAGCGGTCTCGGCCGCACCCGCGGCCCGGCTCGCCGCCGTGCCGGACCCGCACGTCGCCCCGGCCGGGGACGGGGGCGGCGACGTCGTCATCCCGCTGACCGGCATCCGCAAGGTCATCGCCGACAAGCTCTCCCGCAGCCGGCGGGAGATCCCCGAGGTGACCATCTGGGTCGACGTGGACGCCACCGGGTTGCTGGAGACCCGTGCGGCGATCAACGCGGCGACGCCCGACGCTCCGGTGAGCATCCTGGCCCTGCTGGCCCGGATCTGCCTCAGCGGCCTGCGCCGGTACCCGCAGCTCAACGCCCGCGTCGACACCGAGGGCCAGCGGATCGTCCAGTCCCCCGGTGTGCACCTGGGTATCGCCGCGCAGACGGACCGGGGCCTGCTGGTGCCGGTGCTGCGGGACGCCCAGCGGCTCACCACCGCTGAACTGGCCGCCGCGCTGGCGGAGACCACGGCCGCCGCCCGGGCCGGGACGCTCGCGCCGGCCCGACTCACCGGCGGCACCTTCACCCTGAACAACTACGGGGTGTTCGGCGTGGACGGCTCCACGCCGATCATCAACCACCCCGAAGCGGCGCTGCTCGGCGTGGGGCGGATCGTGGACAAGCCGTGGGTGGTCGACGGGCAGTTGGCCGTCCGCAAGGTCACCCAGTTGAGCCTCACGTTCGACCACCGGGTCTGCGACGGCGGGGTGGCCGGTGGCTTCCTGCGGCACGTCGCCGACTGCGTGGAGCGCCCGGCGCTGCTGATCGCCGCCGTCTGACGCGTACCCCCTGGGGCCCCGGCGTCGCCCGCGCGGCGTCGGGGCCGGCGCGCGCCCGGGGTTTCCCGGCCGTGTCACCGGGAAGTCGGCCCCGCCGGTACGCGCCGGACGCGTCGAAGGGAGCCGACAGGTGGCCGTGGCGAACGAGCTGCTACTCAACTCGATCCGCGTCCGCCGGCCCGCCGCGGCCGGCGCGCCGCTCTACTGCGACGCCCGGGAGTACGGCCTGACCGGTGACGGCGCGACCAACGACCAGCCGGGGCTGGCCGCCCTCGTGGACCGCCTCGGTGCGGCGTACGCCTCGGACGGCCGGGCCCGCGTCATCTACTGCCCGCCCGGCATCTACTCGATCCGCGACGCCGGCACGGTGTGGCGCAGCGGCGTCTCGCTTGTCGGCGCCGGCCCGGCGGCCACCCGGTTCATGCTCAGCAACGAGGGCAACCGCGCCGACCCGACCCCGCTGGCCTTCTGGACCACCGTCCAGCACGGCGCCGACCGGGAGCGCCACATCGCCGACTGCACCTTCGCCGACTTCGAGATCGACGGCTCCGGCGTCGCGATGGCCGAGTACAACTACCTCGCCAAGGGCCTCGGCCTCCAGTACGTCGTCCGCGGCGTGTTCCGCAACCTCTACATCCACCACACCGCGGCCACCGGACTGGGCTGCGACTTCCTCCAGGACTCGCTGATCGACGGTGTGGTCGTGGTCGGCTGCGGCCGGCTGGACAACGGCGAGCAGATCGGGGGCGCCGGGATCGGCGTGGGCATCGGCGGATGGGGTGCGGTGGAGCGCCTGACCATCGCGAACTGCACCACCCTCGCCAACGGCACCAACGGCATCTTCCTCGAACTGCAGAAGGACTACTGGCCCCCGCCCCGCGGCTACCGCATCGTCGGCTGCCACAGCCAGGGCAACCGGTTCGGCATCTCCGACTGGGGCGCCGACGGCCTCATCGTCTCCGCCTGCACCATGACCGGCAACCTCGAGGCCGGGTTCGACATCTCCGCCCAGGGCACCGCCGGCCTGGCCGGACGAGGTGGGTTGGTCGCCGACTGCGTCATCGACGGCAACATCCTCGACGGGGTCCGGATCGGCAACAGTCCGGGGCCGTACACCATCCGGGGCAACCGGATCAGCGGCAACGGCCAGCATGGCTACCACGGACGCGACCTGGGGCGCGGCTACCAGGGCCCGGTGCGGGACGTGGTGATCGAGAGCAACGAGTTCTGGGGCAACGGGCTGGACGCCATCCGGATCGACCACCAGATGACCGACGCGGTGCTGCTCAACAACCGGATCCGCAACAACGGGCGACAGTGCGCGCAGGCCGCCAGCGGTCACGGCGAGACCGTCCGCTACGCCGAACGGTCCGTGGTCGACCGGTCCGCGGACTGGCCGCACGACGGCCACCGCGGCAAGGTCCTGCGGGTCGGGCGTGCCGTCGCCATGGTCGCGTCGAACACCGGCGACGAACTCACCCTCGCCCCGGTCCGCCCCGACGCCATCAGCGCGTGGAGCGGGGACGTACCGCCTCCCGGCTGCGGGTACGAACTGTCCGCCGCACCCGAGCGGCGGGCCGGCATCACCGTCGACGCGGCGTTCGACTCGGCCACCATCCGCGGCAACCGGATCTGGGACAACCACGAGGACCGGACCCAGACCCACGGCCTGTGGATCACCGGGCGGGGAAGCTGCGTGGACTGCCGGGTCGAGGACAACGACCTGGCCGGCAACGCCGACGACGGGATGCGTCTGGACACCCCGCCGGTGGGCGGACGCTGGCGCGACAACCACGTCGACAACGACTGGAGCTGACCGGCGCTCGCGTCGACCCGATCGAGGTGCCCTCGGGCTGCCCGGCCCCGGGCCGCAAGGCGAGGCGGGGGGGCGCCGGCGGAAAAGCCCGGGCCCCCCCCCCCCCCCCCCCCCCCCCCCCCCCCCCCCCCCCCCCCC
>NZ_JBNCKS010000049.1:46050-49841 GCF_049841635.1 Micromonospora sp. DT44
GCGCTCGCTTCCCCCCTATCGTGGTGCCCTGGGGGTCCCCGGCCCCGGCCCCCATGGGGCGGGGGGGCCCCCCGTAATATTCCCGGGCCCCCGCCGCCGTCACTGTCGACAGGTCAGCCGGCCAGGCCGGCCACCGGCGTGGGATCGAGCACCACGGTCGCCGTGGCGCTCTGCGGCGGCACGCCCGGCTCCGTCGGCGCGTCGGTGTACTCCGCGACGAACACCGCGGTCAGGTTGTCCGCGCCGCTGTGCCCACCGTCGAGGAAGGTGGGGATGGTGCCGGAGCACCCGGTCGCCGTGGAGAGCGGGTGCCCGTGCTCATCGTGGCCGAGCACGTAGGTGACCTTCACCCGCGAGCAGTCCACCGGAAGGTCGTCGGTGACCTTGATTTCGTACGCGACCGTCTGCCCGAACTGGAAGGGCTGCCCGGCCACCGGGGCGACGAACTCGATGACCGGCGCGGTCGGCCCGACCACCAGCGGCAAGGTCGCCGAGGCCGAGCGTCCGGTGCGGTCGGTCACCTTCAGTGTCGGCGTGTACGACCCGTTCTCCTGGAACGTCCACGTCGGATTGGGGTTGGTGCTGTCCACCGAGCCGTCCGCGTCGAAGTCCCACGCGTAGCTCAGCTTGTCGCCGTCCGGGTCGGTGGTGCCGGCGCTGGAGAACGCGACGGTCAGCGGGGCCTGCCCGACGGTCGGCGTACCGCTGATCTTCGGGATCGGCGTCCGGTTGCCCCTGACGAAGTCGATCCGGGACAACTGCGCGTCCGGGTTCTCGGCGAAGTAGCCGTCGCCGTACTCCAGCACGTAGAGCGCGCCGTCCGGACCGAACTCCATGTCCATCGGGTTGTCCACCACGATCGACGGCGCCACCGGCCGGATGTCCGTGACGTCGCCGTCGGAGTCGAGGCGGAACTCCTTGATGTAGTCCCGGGTCCACTCGTAGAACAGCGGCACCCCGTCGTAGTAGGCCGGCCACCGGGTACGGGACGTGCTGGTCCCGTCGTAGTCGTACGCCGGGCCGCCCATCGGGGCGATGCCGCCGGTGCCCAGTTGCGGGAACTCGGCCGAGGCGGCCGCCGAGTACCAGACCTGCGGGGCCTCGACCGGCGGCAGCACGCGCTTGCCCGTGTTGTGCGGTGAGTCGTTGACCGGGCGCTTGCAGTTGAACTTCGGACCGGACACGCCGGTGGCGAAGTCGTAGTCGCGGTAGGCGATGGTCGGCGTCACGCAGTACGGCCAGCCGTAGTTCGCCGGCTTGTCGATGACCATCCACCGACCGTGGCCGGCGGGCCCGCGCTCCGGGTTCGCCGTGGAGGCGTCGGGGGAGTAGTCGCCCACGTACACGTCGTCGGTGCGCCTGTCGACCGCGAAGCGGAAAGCGTTGCGCAGCCCCATCGCGTAGATCTCCGGTCGGGTCTGCGCGGTGCCCGGCTTGAACAGGTTGCCCTCCGGGACCGTGTATCCGCCACCGGCCTTCACTTTGATGCGCAGGAGCTTGCCGCGCAGGTCGTTGGTGTTGGCCGCGGTGCGCTGGGCGTCGTACGCCGGGTTCCGGTCGGCCCGCTCGTCGATCGGGACGTAGCCGTCGGAGGCGAACGGGTTGGTGTCGTCACCGGTCGACAGGTACAGGTTGCCCTTGCTGTCGAAGTCGATCTGGCCGCCGACGTGGCAGCAGATCCCCCGGTCGGTCGGCACGTCGATGATCTGCTGCTCGCTGGCGAGGTTGAGCTTCATCCCCTCCAGCTTGAACCGGGACAGCCGCAGCGCGCCCTTGAACCGCTGCCAGTCCGCCGCGGTGCCGACCTCGGGCGCGTCCCCCTCGTTGACGTCCGGCGTGGCCGGGTCGTCCACCGGGGTGTCCATGGGCGGGGAGTAGTACAGGTACACCCACTTGTTCTGGGCGAAGTTCGGGTCGATCGCGATGCCCTGCAACCCCTCCTCGTCGTGCTGGTACACGTCGATGTCGGCGGCGAGGGTGTTGAGCCCGGTGCGCGGGTCGTGGATGCGTACCTCGCCGGTCCGGGAGGTGTGCAGCACCCGCAGGTCGGGCAGGACGGCGAGGCTCATCGGCTCGCCCGGGAAGTCGTTCAGCGTCACCTTCTGGAAGCTGCTGTCCGGTGGCGGAGCCGGCGCGGCGGTCGCCGCCGTCGTCGGCGCGACCAGGCCGGCGGTCACCAGGAGCAGGGCGGACGCGAATGCGGTCCTGTTCATCAAGTAGTCCTTCACGGTGCTCAGTACCGGAGTGAGGCGAGATAGTCGAAGCCGACCCGGGCGGTCTCGATGGCGTCGGCGGGCACCCGCGGCGAGGTGCCGGCGTCATCGCGTTCCACGATGTACTCCTCGATGCCCGCCTCCCGCTCATGCGCGAAGATGCGGCCGAAGTCGATGACACCGTTGCCGAGGTCGGCGAAGCCACCCTCGACGTCCAGGTCCTTGACGTGCACCTGACGGATCCGCCCTCGGTTCTCCCGGATGACGTCGACCGGGTCGTGCGCTCCGCGCCAGGTCCAGTAGAGGTCCAGCTCGAAGTGGACCAGCCGGGGATCGGTCTGCCTGGTGAGGATCTCGAAGCCGGTCGAGCCGTCGGTCAGCGGCACGAACTCCAGCTGGTGGTTGTGGTAGCCGAAGTCGAGACCGGCGCGCTCGGCGAGTCGGCCGGCCTGGTTGAGGTCCCGGGCCAGGGCCCGGTAGATGGCCGGGTCCCGGTACGGGCGGCCCTCGGCGTCCCGCCCGAAGTACGGGTGCACGATCTTCTTGCAGCCCAACGTGTTGGCATCGGCGAGGGCACGTTCCCAGGTGGCGGCGTCGAACGGCTGGGGGATGCCGGTGTGCCCGGAGGTGGCACGCAACCCCGCGGCGTCGAGCGCGGCACGGAACTCCGCGGCCGTACGCCCGACGAAGCCGGCGTGCTCGACCCGCCGGTAGCCGATGCGGCGCAGGGCGGTGAGGGTGCCCGGCAGGTCGGCGGCGAGCTGGTCGCGCAGGGTGTAGAGCTGGATGCTGATGCGGTCCACCGGCACCCGACGCCGACCGTGGGACTGGCCCGCGGCGGCGGTGTCACCGGCGGGCGCCGCGCTGGCCGGGCCGGCGAGAATCCCGGCGGCGCCGACGGCTGCGGCGGAGACGGTCGCGGCGCGGAGCAGTCCGCGCCGGCTGACCGGCTCGGAGGCCACGGTCGACTCCGAGCGGTTGGCCTGGTGATCCATGGTGGTGGTTCCTCCCTGACGGATGGCGTGCCGTCGGTAGCGGTCAACCGGCTGCCCGCACCGGGACGCGCCGAACCGGCCGGAGATGTGCTCCGGCGTGGACGGTGTGGACGACGCGTTATTCCGCGGTCGGCGACCCTGTGGGCGGACCGCGGCCGACCCCGGCAGGGGCGGCAGGCAGGCCGATCGACGAATGGGCAACCCTCTATCTGAAAAGCGACCCTACCCTTGACTCCGGACAAAGGCAAAGCTCCCTCGCGATCAGCAGAAGTTTCGCTCCACCTGACAAAAGTCCGCCCACCAGGTGCGCGACCGCAGGATCAACGCCCGCCCCCGCCGCGCCGATCTTGCACTTTCTGCGCCGACATACCGGGCGTACCGGCTCCTAACGGCAATCGAAAGTGCAAGATCGGCGGGAAGGTGCCGCGTTGTGTCCGGCTCGCCCACCGCCACGTGGAGCCGGGGTGGGCCAGACCTTGGTCGGCGACGTGATCGCGCTCGATCCAGGAGCTTGTCTCATCCTGTTTGGGCTGTTCAGGGGGGATTGACAGGCTGCGTGGAGTAGTCGCGGTGCTGGTCAGGG